>QBMH01000280.1 GCA_003249025.1 Leptolyngbya sp.
AACGAACTCTAGCCCAATGTCACTACCTCACTCAAAAATGGGCGAACCGTGAGTTGCACATTAGCAACTCGCAAATATGGAACAGTAACTGTTTGTCTACCATTAAACTTTTGACCTTTGGTTACTCCTGATGCGATATCTGCAACATCGCCAAGCTCACAAAACTCCCATCCATTAGAGTTTGTTTCAAGATTACCAAACATTTCTAGGAAGACTGATCGCAGATAACTATCGCTCAACTGTTGGGTGTAGCGGCGGGTGCGGCGGAGACGATCGCATTTCTGGGCGATCGCGGCAATGCGCTTCTGTTCAGCGATCGGTGGTAGCGGAATATCGACATCTTTAACATCTCTGCAATTCAAATGCTGAAGAGTAATTCCTGTCTCAAGCTGGTCAAGTTGAGAGCGCCCTAACTTTGAGTGAAAAAAACATGACAAGTAGCTCCCCAAAAGCCTTTCTGCTTTAGGTGTAATGACAATCATCGCGTGACAATTATGCCCTTCATGTTCTTTGGTAACAACAGCGGTTTCCCCAATATGACCGCTCTGAACCATTAAAACATCGCCCTCCTTTAAAATTGACTTACTATTTTTTTCATTAAATTCTGGTGATACAAAAGTTTTTCCATCAAATGTTAATCGATTTCTTTTTACATGTCTTGCCAGAAGATATGGAATACCTTGAGGAACATATATCTCCCTGGTTGGTCCAACATAGCCATTGGTCAGGCGTGTTACGACACTATCTAAAGAAACTACTTTCCAATGCTTTGGAAATGATGCGGTTATGCCCACGGAACCTCAAAGGATTATGCAAATCGTTGATCTTTAATAATTTTATTTCTATAGCAGCAGCCAGCTAAACACTTGCTCAACCGTTAACTCCAAAGGTAACCCAGCGATGACGGGTAACACCTGAGCGCCCGTCAATAACTGCACTCGTTGTTCTGGCAGCACAATCAAAATACTTTCCTCGGCTGGGTTCAATAACCAACCCAATTCTGTGCCGTGCTGAGAGCAGTGAAGCAGGTTGCCCAATACTTTCGTCAAATTCTGGTCGGGCGAGAGAATTTCAATCGACCAATCGGGATGGAGATTGAAGCGATTGGCAACCTGCCCAGATGCCTCACGCGGAATTCGATCCCAACGAACAATCACAATATCGGGAACAATCGATGCACCGCCAAACGTACACCGTAATTCAGGAAAAACACCAGCAATCTTTGGCTCCTCAACCACTGGAGCGATGACGTTGCATAGCTTCAATTGCAATCGGCTATGTTTTCCTTGGGGCATTGGCTTTTGACTCACTTTTCCATCAACAAACTCGGAGGCTGGCTTCGTTTCTGGACGTGCTAAAAACTCTTCCAGGGTTAAAGGTGTGACAGCAGTGATCATAAACTCTCTCCTAAAATCAGCCCTAAGATATTCTGTAAAGCCTTGCGATCGCCATCGCCTAGCCGACCCAATTTCTTCAAAACTAACCCTTTTTCCAGCGTAGAGATAATGGGTTTAATCACTGACGGCTTTAGTAAACCCGCGCCTTGCCAGTCTGCGATCGCCACATTATCAGCGAACATCGCGGCTTGTGCCTGACTGGTAATTGCCATCGCAATCAAATCAGGATGAGCTTGATGATAAGCCAGAGAACTCACAACCACAGCAGGACGCTTCTTGTTGCTGGTTTGATCTGTAAAAGGAAATGGCACTAACACAACATCTCCAAACTCATAAGTGGTCATACTCTGCGTCATCAGGGTTATCCCATACCGTTTGAAACACTGCGACCGACAGTGCTGTTGCTGCCGTTACTAGCTGGCGATCCTGGGCGCGGTTCAGCAGAAAATCCACAAAATCCTCAACCTCTAGCACCTTGTCGGGCGGCAACTTGAGAATTTTTTCAACTAACGCTTGCTGTGATATGGCATTGACCATCGCCTATCCCTCCAATAGTTTCTCTAATTCTGTCACTTCTGCCGCCATCCCATGCTCCAGCTTCAGCAACCGCTCCATCGTCACCTGGGGCGATTCGTAATACACCTCATCTTGCTCCACCTGGCGATAGCGGCTGGCAGACAGGTCATACTTATTGGCGCTTACCTGGTCTTTCGTCACCCAAAACTGGCGGTTGAGTTGGTTGATTTCCCATTGCAGCGGAGCCATCTGCTCGTGCAGCGTCGTCAGCTTTTGCTGGTCGGTGTCCAAAGCCTGCCGAGTTACATCGCCATCATCCGGGGCGTTCGGCTCTGCCGTCTCAGGGAGAATCGCCGCTTCAAACATCAGGCGGTTAATCTCCTTTTGCAACAGCAACCGTGCCGTTTTCATCGGCGCAATTTGTTGCTTCAGGTCAGCCAGTCGGATCGCACGATTTGCCGTGAAGTCAGTATCAAAGCGGTGTTGCCAGCACAGCAGCAGATCGGGGATATCGTTCTGGTCAGGAGTCAGTTGGCGCTTGTCATCTAGCGAAAAGCCATCATGCTCCATGTCGTAAAACCAGATGCGATCGGTGGTGCCGCCCCGCGTAAACAGCAGCACTGCCGTAGACACCCCAGCGTAGGGCTTGAACACGCCACTGGGCATCGAAACCACTCCATCCAACCGATTCTCTTCGATCAGCTTTTTACGCAGGTCAATATGCGATCGGCTGGAACCAAACAGCACCCCATCCGGCACAATCACCGCACAGCGTCCGCCCATATCCAGCACACGCAAAATCAGATGCAAAAACAGCAGTTCTGTTTTCTTCACCTTGGTCGGCAGCAGTGGGTTGATATCTGACTCGTCCATCTTCCCTTTGAATGGGGGATTCATCAGCACCACATCCAGCGATTTCTCATCGTTAAACGCCTTCGAGAGCGTATCTGTATAAAAAAACCGGGGATGCTGAATGCCGTGCAGCATCAAGTTCATCGACCCAATCCGCAGCATCGTCATACCTGAATCGTTGTCATAGGCAGTAAAGGCGTGTTGTTGCAGAAACTCTCGTTGCTCCTGCTCCAACGTATCCAGGGGATGACCCGCCAGAATGTGCTGATAGGCATTCACCGGGAAGCCACAGGTCCCGGCTGCCAAGTCGCCGATGCGCTCGTTGGGCTTGGGGTCAACCATGCTCACCATCATGCGGATGATGTGCCGAGGCGTGCGAAACTGTCCATTCCGCCCCGCCACACTCAGCTTACTCAGCAGGTATTCATACAGGTCGCCCTGCACATCTTGGTTCTGCTCCGAGATCTTCATCTGGTCGATCAGGTTGCAGACCTCGATCAAGGTGCTGGGTTTGCTGACCTTAAATTCGGCATTCTGCATATACCGCTCAAATGAACTACCCTCTACGCCCATTTCTCGCAGGGAGGGAAACACCTTTTCCCGAATGTGCTTGAGGGCATCATCAGCTTTGAAATTAATCCAGTGTGACCAGCGAAGCTCTGGCTCAATTTTTGATTCAAATGTCTGCTTACGAAGACCTGCCAGCTTCTCGCGCTTTTTCTCGCCATCATCCAACCGCTTGAGGAACAGCAGATAGGAGAATTGCTCGATCGAATCCATCGGGTTTGACAATCCCGACGACCACAAGCGATCCCAAATCGTATCCACCTTTGATTTCAGATCTGGATCAGTCAGCACGTTCCTCTCCTATGCCGCCAGTTGATTGGTCAGCGCCAGCAGCTCATTCACTTGCTCCTCGGTAAACCATCGCTCCACAGCATCCTCACCAAAACGGTCTAGCGGTTCATCATACAGGTCAGCCAGTACGATGCGGCGTTTTTGGAGGAAAACATTCTGCACCGATCGCAAAAAGTGAATTTGATCCGAATTGAACTGCCGTCGGGCAATGTATTGCTCAAAGTTGCGCTGCACCACCGTTTCGTAGTCTGGTAGCGCCTCCATTTCTAGCTGTTCCCGCAAAAAGCCCAGCAAACTGCCCGTCTTGAGATTAAAGGCTTTGCGAATATTAGAAATCACGTCGTTCGATCGGCTTGCGATCTGGTACGTTCCAGGAGTCTCAGCCGCTTTCGGTGACTCAGATGCAGGCTCTTCACCTGCTAATTTTGTACTCAACTCCTGCCTCAAAATCCGTTCCAGGGCAATCAGTTGCAGGTCGGTGGGAGTTTCCCCATTTCGCAGAGCGGCGATCGCGGGATGGTTCTCGACAATTTCCAGCACTTTCCGCTCCACCCGTTCCCGGTATTCCTGCACATACACCTGCTCACCTCCATCCCCTAGCGTAATGTAACCGCTATTGGCAATCCGATCCTTCAGGTCAATCTCCAAAAACGAACTGGGTTTTTCTCGGCGATTCCGCATTTGGTCTGCCAGGTCATCGATCACCTGGTTTAATGCAGTCGAGGGAGCTGATCGCAACTGAACCGACAGGCAAGTGTTCACGGATGCCTGTTTTTGCGGGTCTTGCAGCACAAAATCAGGTAAGCGGCTGACATCTTCCGCGATCGATTCCAGGGTGGCAGACTTGACAGAATCGGTCAAAATCTCGTGCTTCAAGCGTTCCACCTTGTTAGTGAACGTGGCTGCTGCTACATCCGTCCCTGCAACGAACCGTAGCAGTGGTCCCACTTTAGAACGAAGGAAATTGATCTTCGTTTGGGTCAGATGCAGCCAGAAACCTTCTGTCCACGCTGGCTCAATGTCTGCATACACCTTTTGAACACTGAAGGCATCCAGGGGAATTTTGGCAATTTGAGCGCGAACATTCGCGATCACTTGCTCATGCTCAGGCGATGCCTGGTCTTTCAGATAGCACTCCAGCAACTTCAAGCGCATGTTAAAGATTTTCACCAGCACAGGCAAATCCTGACTAACGACATCATCCTTTGGCTCTCGATCAAACTTGTTCTGCCAGAAATCGATAATCAGAAACTTGTCCTTTTTCCCCTCCGGCAACCACTCCAGATGCTTACAGGTTTCCTGACTACGAGTGCCCCGCCCAATCATTTGCGTCAGCTTAATCTGGGACTGCACTGGTTTCATGAACACCAGGTTCACGACCTCTGGCACGTCTATCCCGGTGTCCATCAAGTCTACCGAGATCGCAATCCGGGGCATATCGTTCTTTTTGAAGTTCTCGATCAAGTCATCCGTGCGCTCCATTTTGGAGGTGATTACCTGCACCAGATTGGGATATTGCGGATACATCTCCTCAAACCGCTCTGCCAGACGTGTTGCGTGGCTCTGCGTCAGCGCAAATACAATCATTTTCCCTGGAAGCTGTCCCGATTGGTCTTTGTAACAGACCTGCATGATTTCTTCCCATTGCTTTCGTTGGGTGCCTTTGTTTGAGACCGTTCGCTCTAGCTCTGTGCCTGCGTAGTCAACCTCATCTGGCTCAATCCCACCCTCAATCAATTCATTTCGTTCCTCTTCGTTTAGATTTGCGCCGCGAATGCCATCCCGTTGAAAGCCAGTGTGTGCTTGGTAAATGTCAAAATCAACTAGAACGCGCTCATCGATCGCTTGCTTATAGTCGTAGAGAAATGTGGGCTTGGGTGGGTCTTCATGATGATGGAAAACTTGAAAGGTGTTGCGATCAATGAAACCAGCAGGGGTCGCTGTTAGCCCAACAATCCTGGCATCAAAATATTCCACCACTTCCCGAAACAAGTTGAAGATCGATCGGTGTGCCTCATCGAACACAATCAGGTCAAAAAAACCGGGGGTATACTTCTTGCGGCAAGCTGAGAGGGTATGAACCGTTGAAACATACAGCCGTTGACTGGTATCCGTGTTGTAGCTCCGAATCCAGTGATTCGGTTCGTGGGGCAAAAATGCTTTGAAACCGTCATTCAACGCCTGCTTCACCAATTCTTTGCGGTCTGCGACAAACAACACCCGCCGCGCCTGGTTTCCTCTGAGAAAGAGGTCAATCAGTGCCATTGTGGTGCGCGTCTTGCCGGTGCCGGTTGCCATCACTAAGCTGATCAGCATTTAAGTTGCATAATTGAGTAGTAAAAATGATTAGACTATCCGTGCCATGCCAGCAAAGAGTTTTCTAAGTTCAGAGGAAGTAGATAAACTGCAAAAAGCACTTCGAGAGAGTGAATTAGCCCATGTTCGAGAACGAATTTTAATCCTTTTACTTCAAAACGATGGTAAAACTCAACGAGCAATTG
>QBMH01000281.1 GCA_003249025.1 Leptolyngbya sp.
CATTTTCTCAAAGCTTTGTCCCCTATAGCTTTGAGTTGCCTTGTCACCCGTTAAGGTCCAATATAACCGTTGCTTGGCAAAGCGATGCCAATGCTCCAAGGCAAAGCGGCGTAAGTAGGTTAACCAGAGGGTCTCTAACAGCGGCATCGTCTCTCCTAGCCATGCCAACCACAGGGGCTTAAAGCGACGCTTGCCTGCTTTGCTCTCCAGCACCTCCACCCACAGGATCTCCATCGGGCGCTTAGGGGACTTTTGGAAATGGTACTCACTCCAGCGCGTGACCCGCACTCGCCCCAGTTTCGCATCCTCGACCTCAATCGTTTCGGTGGGCAGACTCCAAGTCTGTGGGTGATTGAGCTTCATCTTGTGCCCATGCTTGGCGGGTGCCCCTCGTCCCCCATATGCGGGTGGTACTCCATAGACACAGCGGTTGGAAGCTAGGCGCAGCAGCAGGTCTGCCTCAATCTCTGCGGTCTGGTTGACAAAACTGGCATTGCCATAGCCTCGGTCATAGACTGCCAACGGGCGCACCTTGAGTTGGCGGCTCACTTGTTTGAGTTGGAATGCGGCAAGGGCTGACAGGGGTCTCAAAGCTGGTAATCCGTTCATGGCACAATGGTAATGCCCAACTGCCACTCGCTTCTGGTATCCAGGCTAAGGTACTGTAGCTGTGTCCCACCGTGATGCCACCCCCACTTCCCCCCGCAAAGGTGCGCTCTTTCAAGGTCTTGGCGGCAGGACGATGCCACCGCGTCCCATCTCCAGCCAGCAACGGTTGCTCAGCGGTGGCAATCTGCTTTACTAACAGCTTGAGCATCGGTGATCGCGGCAGACGACTATCTTGAAGCGCGGCATACACGCTCGACCATTGGCGGCGAAACACCAGACTTTGCGATAGGCTCACAAACGACACGATGCACCCACTCACTAGCACTACATCCATCAAATCAAAGACGGCATCCCTAGCGTTTCCTAAACTGCTATGGAGAGTTTGGCCAAATTCCTGAAGTTGGTTGAAAATCATAGGGTCAATGTTGATTCTTACTTCATTGACCTTACGGCAGTCGGTGTCTCTCATTGACTGCCTTTCTCTATAAAATTAGTCCAAACTCAAGTGATTAGCAACTTGCGTTACTAACTTCGGTCTAGTTCCAGAAAGCATGACGAGTGCTTTATTCTACAGAGAGCAATCGCACCGATGTAATGAAGAACGTTGTCGAAATTTTGCTGCGAGCCTCTCTACGTCGATACCCATTGCCGACGCGGATTAGCCTGTTTAGCTATCTAGGGCGATATGCATGGCTAAAAGATGTATTGGAAGAACTGCGCCCAGAGTTGTTCCCCGTACCGCCTAAAGTCAGAGAGATTGCTACTACTGAGACGATCGCCGCCAAACCAAGCGCCACGATCTTGGGCATTTTGGATCGGTCTGAAATTTATGGGCGATTTGGACGTTATAAGGTAGAAACATACTTGGGGCAACGAGGCAATGGGCATCTATTTGGCGCGATCGACCTTGCTTCTAAACGCCCGGTCACTGTCAAAGAATTTCTTTTAACACCTGATCGCTTTACTAAAACTGAGGCACTGCAACGGCAAAGTGCTTTTCAACAATTGGCGGGATTTCAGCTAGCCGATGGGCGATCGCAAGATTTTCGAGTAATGCAGCCGATCGAAGCCATTGCCGACAGTGAGACTCAAGAGCTTTGTTTTTTAATCACCGACAAGCAGGATCAGTCCCCGTCACTCCGGCAGTATCTTAAAGAACAGGGAGTCTTGTCCTCGTCTCAAGTGCGGGAAGTGTTGAGTCAAATTCTCCAAACTCTCGATTTTCTGCATCAGCAAAAGTTTAGTTTCTCGACTGGAGCGATTCAAAACGGTCTGGTTCACGGAAATCTCAGCCTAGACAGTGTGCTGTGGACGGAGCATCAATCCCAGGTTTTTGTGTATCTCTGTGATTTGCGCTTGTGGGAACAATACTTCGATCCGGCAGCTTTACCGGGGCGGTCAACCCAACCGACTCCCGATCTGCTTCAACACGATCTCGATGCCGTGGGTGATATTGGCATTTCGTTACTGCAAGGACTCGATCGCGATGCCACGATCGAGATTGAACCCCATCTGGCTCAAGTGCTTGAGTCCCTTCAAACTGTCAAGTTTGATAGTGCCGAAACGGCTCGACGGCAACTGTTGAAGCTGGTTCCGCCATCACCTGCTGAGATCGCGCCATTGCCAGTCAGCACCACTCAATCGCAACCCTCCCGCACATTGCCTCTGCTTGGCTTATCGCTTTTAGCACTGCTGATCGGGGCTTGGGCGTTGCTGTCACAATGGCGCTCAACCGAAGTGAGATCGATTTCCTCACCCCCAGTCTCAACCTGCTGTTTGGCAGAAGTCAGCGCCATTCCAACAGGCTCATTTACCTATACAGGCGTGAAAAACGGAACCTGGTGGTTTGTGCTGCAACAGCGCAATTTAGTTCAACGAGAGCAGGGGTTTACGGAGGCTCTGGCATTGGCGCAGCCTAAACTTCAGTTAGAGTTTGTGCCAGTAGCGACGCTTGATCAGGTGTTGGCGCAAGTGCGATCGGCAGCCGTAGATTTTGCGGTGTTGCCACTGCTAGAGGATCTGCCCAAAGACATGATGGCGGAAACCATTGCCTACGATGGACTCGCGGCTGTGGTTGCCTTTAGCTATGCAGAACGGCAGAAAGGACTCCCCACTGCTTTAAAAGGAAAGCTCAGCCTCAATCAGGTACGGCAGCTTTACGAGGGACGGATTGACCAGTGGCAAGCGATCAATGGACCTGAGCTAGAGGTACGCCTTTATGTCTCCAGCAATCCAGAGGCGATCGCAGTGTTTGAGCAGAAAATCCTCGACTCCAGAAAACTGCAAACCTTCGCCAGTATTCAACAAAAATCTTCCATCAACTTGTCGCGGCAGGTGATTCGCGATTTTGAAGACAAAGACATTGGCAGTATTGGCATAGCGCCCCTGAGCGAAATTTTGGGACAATGTTCGGTCTATCCGCTGGCGCTGAGTCTGGCTGGACAGGCAGCAATCCAGCCAATTATATTAAGCAACGGGCAAGCAATCGATCCTGAAACAGATTTGTGTAACCGCAAAGGAGCCTATACCGCTGACCCCGATCGCTTCCAAGTGGGTAACTATCCCTTAAGCTATCCGATATCGGTGATCTACCCCCGCGACAATCGGCGATCGGCGATGGGCAAAAAATTTGTTGAACTGATGCGAACCATGGAAGGGCAAAGGCTGCTAAAAGCGGCAGGATTGGTTCCACTAGGACAGGTGAAGCCGCCAATACTGAAACCAACCCAGCGTTAGAACCAAGGTGAATCCAAGCATGAGAACACGAAGGAGCAAGACAGCCGATGCCAACTTCTAAACCTCAAGAATTCAACATGATGCCAGCCATTGCCGCAGGTAATTGGGATAGTGGCAACTGGGATAATCAGACGATGCCGCCCTCCATTTCGCTCCTCGATCGCCTCAAAGCCCTTGGTTTAGTTGCTCTCGTTGGCACATCGGCAGTGGGGACCGTTCTGCTCGGTCACGCCATATGGAATCTCGATCGCGAAGAAACGCTGTTGCCAATTTCAGAAACCAGTAGCCGTTCTACTCCGCCCCTGCGAGATCGCATGACCGTGATCACTCCAGAGCGTGCAGATGATCGTGCAGATAGTAGCCAACCCAAATCAGTTCTGCCGGATGCCACCCCAAACCCTCGATCACGCCAGTCTGATCAAGCATCCCTGCCTCGCCAGAATCATGGATTTGGCGATCGCAGCCAGCCGCAGACAATTCCATCTGACTCCCAAGCATCCAGTGGTGACGCAGCTAGCCCTAAAGCTACTACTGCGAAAGAAACTATCCCCTTGCCAACGGCTCCAAGGGCTTCCATAACTTCCACTGTCGCTCGTCCCAAATCGCCACCAGTAGCGTTTCCATTAACTGCGATCGCGAATTTACTGCAATCACCCAAATCGTCCCAGACAATTGCCAACCAACCTATGGCACCCGTTGAGGTTCAACCCGGTTTTGGGGTTGGCATCCCTTCGAGCACAGCCCAACCACCCAGCACCCCGGAATTGACTCCACCTGGTTCTTCAAACCCTATCCAACCCATTCCCGCGCCCCAGATCGCGGCTCCAGCCCAAGCTCCAACCGCCGTTGCGATCGGACAGCAGCCTCCCCGCAAAGATGGGGTCTATGTAGAACGTCTCACCATTACCGGCAGCACTCGGTTTTCACCCAAAGAACTGGCACAAACGGCGCAGAGGGCGATCGCGCCCAATCCCAATCCAGCAAAAGGTAGCACCGACCCAACCTTCCTGAATCGCAGGCTTTCCCCAGCAGAATTAGTCCAAGCCAGTGAAGCGATTACCAAACTGTATACCGGAAAAGGCTACATCAACTCTGGAGCCTACGTGCCAGCCGAGGTGCTCAGCGGCAACACTCCTGAAATTAGAGTCGTAGAAGGCAAGTTAGAAACTATTAATGTTGCCGTGCAGCCCCCCGGATTTCTCTGGCTTGCCCGTCCACTGTCTCCTAACTACGTCCGGCGGCGATTAGCGAAGGGCATTAAGACACCGCTCCAGATCGATCAATTGATCGATGTTGTCAAGCTGCTAGAGCAAGACCCCTTGATTGCCAGCATTTCGACCGAACTCGTGCCGGGAGCGACCACGGGCAAAAGTATTCTAAATGTCAAAGTGCGGCAAGCAACGCCGCTTCGTGTCAGCGCATCGATCGACAACAGCCGATCGCCCAGTGTGGGACGGTTGCAGCAGCAGGCAACCTTGAGCCATGCCAACCTACTGGGACTAGGCGATCGCTTACAGGTTGGGTTCAATCGCACAGAAGGGAGTCAGGGCTTCAATGTCGGCTACTCGCTACCGATCAATGCTAAAAATGGCACATTGAGTTTCAGCTATGGCAACAGTCGCGGACAAGTGATTGAAGAACCCTTTCAAGATCTCGATATTAAATCGCGATCGCAGACCTACGAAATCGCCTTTCGGCAACCGCTTAAGCAAACCTCCACAGAACTTTTTGCCCTGTCTCTGCGCGGCACCCACTACCGCAGCAGAGGCGTGTTTCTCGAATCCTTCAATGATGGGGTGGCTATCCCCTTTCCAGCCCAAGGATCGGATGAGAATGGCGAAACTCGCGTCACAGCGCTCAGGTTTGGGCAAGAATGGACTACGCGCAGTGAAAAAGATGTGATCTCGCTGCAATCTGAGTTCAGCTTGGGAATTAATGCACTCAACGCGACCGTATTGGATACGCCGCCCGATGGTCGCTTTTTCTCATGGCAAGGACGTGGCTTCTGGGTTCACGCCTTTGCCCCAGACACCCTCTTTGCCCTCAAAGGTCAAGTGCAATTGGCAAACCGTCCCCTGGTTCCCGTGGAACAAATTAGCATTGGTGGTGCGGATACGGTGCGGGGATATCGCACCAGCACGCTACTGGCAGATAGCGGTTGGCTGGCATCTGCCGAGGTTTATCTCCCGATTCTGCGAATTCCTAAGTGGCGGGGCGTATTGCAGGTGATTCCGTTTTTAGATGTGGGTCAGGGAACCAACCGGGGCGATTTTCAACCTAGCCCTAGCAAACTGTTGAGTACGGGGCTTGGCTTGCAGTGGAAGATGGGCGATCGCTTCCGGGCACGGTTAGATTGGGGCATCCCGCTGATCAACGACACCGCAGAGAATGGGCGATCGCTGCGCGAAAACTTCTTTTTCTCAGTCATTTTCACACCTTAAAAGCGGTGCTCTTCCATCTTTGCAAACACGATCGCATCTCCCCTTTTCAACAGTGATCGCACTACCAGATCGGCTATCACTGTTGAGATAGCGTGTTCTCATCAAGACTTGCGCTTTGAGATAAAGCATTTGCTGATAAGGATCGCATACTGCAAGATGGGCGATCGCACTTATCTCAGAAACGTTGATTGCTCTAAAATTTGGTCTTGACATCAGAATGCCAAACATCCGTTAGCTGCTGAGCATCTGCTTGGGAAATATGACCAATAAGCTGATCAGCATTTAAGTTGCATAATTGAGTAGTAAAAATGATTAGACTATC
>QBMH01000282.1:0-3064 GCA_003249025.1 Leptolyngbya sp.
CGCTATGAGTTCGGCTTATCTATTTAGGGCAAAACAACAAGTTTATAACATTACCCGCAATCTCATATTGAGATACCCCTTTTTCCATTTTTCGAGGTGCCCGTGAGTTACTTCAATTGGATTTGGCGGCATAGTCGATTGAAGACAACCGCAGCCCAACGAGCAGGTTTGGCAGTGCGCCCCTGGACTTGGCACGACCTTTTGTTTTACCCCACCATTATCTGAGGCGCAACCTAAACCTTTAAGTGAAACAACAACTCTAGAACACTATCGGCAGATTGAAAACGGGTTGCATTGGTCAAAAGATGTGGTGTTCGACGAGGATACGGCACCACTTTGTGCAGGCTACGCGCCTGCCAACTTTGCGATTCTGCGCACGATAGCGATGAATCTGTTTCGACAGCATGGCTTTGCATCCATTACCCAAGGACTCAGGCATTTAGCCCATGACATCCCGCTCCTATTTTCCTTCTTTCAATAGAACAGCCCTGCTTACCCATAAGGGGCTTAGCTTTCTAAAAAATGCTGCCAGTTAAGCCGATAGTATTGGCTCAGTTTCAATCTAATTACTGGATGCAATGTAGGGTTTGCCAAGCTGGAGCTGAGAGCAAAAATTACGCCTTCTTTAAACTGCTGAAAGTCGCGATCGCTCTCTCCGGGTAATCTAGGTTTGTTTGCTTCAAATACATTAGATTCAGATACGATCGCACATTTGTCGCTTAATGGGATGCTAGTTAATTCTGCGACTGCCGATACATCTGCCGAGTCAATCAAAGTGCTGAGTACCCGAATTTCTGAGACTTGCTCTTGGCTTTGCCCAGATAGCTCTGTTGCACCATTTATAGGAAAGGCAAGCGAGGGAATTTCTGTGAGGCGCTTCAGTCTAAAAGCAGCTTTGACACTGGGAAGCTGAAGCAACAGGGTGCGATAAGAAAGGGTTGGCTGAGGCAAAGGCTCAGGTTTAGCTTCTGAGCTAGATGAAGGAGTCGCGATCGCGGTAGACAGCGTTTCACAAATCGCCGGGGAAATTTTGCTTCGCACCAATCGCTCAAACTCGTGAGTAAAATGGCAAAGAGGTTGCCCTCGCCGCTGCCAAATTTGCAAGATTTGCTCTACCGAAACTGCTTTGTATCGCCCTTGATACAGCGCTTCCACTACTGACAACAAAATCCATTGTGGTGGATAAATTTTTAACCAGGCAGCCATTTGTTGCTCAATGGTAACTTCCAACTCAAAACTATAATGACGCAGCAAATTAGCTGCATGACTGACCGCAGGCTGCATGGTCGAATCAATAGGATGATGTGGCAGGTCTATCATAAATCTCTGCAATTGCAGAAAAGCCCTTGGTCTTTACCCCTATCGTCACAAAAGATTGCGATCGCTTGATTTAAGTTTAGTCGAATATTTGCTAAGAGCCGCAGCAGTTATCATGAACTACCGAGTTCTACACAGACGGTTGGGGTGGCTATGTGGGTAGCCTACCGAGGCATCACGCTAGCTTTAACCCGTGTTTCATCCGGTTGGTACGAAGCGAACACTCCAACCATTGGGCATCTAGTACCCTATTCCTGATGCTCTTTCATTTCCACCTGTCTAAAACATTCACCAAAAAGCCCTGGGGAGAGCCAGGGCTGATGTGAAATATCTCGTTTATTTAGCGATCAACCACTTTGATTGCATACCATAGCCACAATCGGGTCAAATTAAAGGTTGGATAAATTGGTCAGAAAGCCGATTACTCCATGACCTGTAAGAACTTCTAGAGCTAGCAAAGAGACGAAGCCAGTCATTGCCATGCGCCCGTTGAAGAGTTCAGCATATTTAGTGAAGCCAAACTGAGGCTGGTCAGTGACGTACATTTTTGGCTCAACCGCATAAATATTCTGTCTTCCGCCTTCTTCAATCACAACGCCGCTTTTCATGGAAATCTCCTGACTTGGTTTGCAACTCTATGTAAACAAATATAACAGGTATTGTTACAAAATTGCAACATTAATTTAAGAATGTAACAAAGTACAGCTAATTTTCTAGTGGGTAAGCAATTACGACTGGTCTAAATTTTCACGTCGCCAGTGTGCTTGCACTAAGTGAATTTCGTCGTAACCATAGACTTCTCCCAAATAATCGCGAATCTGGCGACGTGAGTCCCCGCCTACGGTGGCGATCGCGTGCAAAATTTTCTCTTGGCGATCGAGCGGCACTAGGCTATTGAGCGGAATGTCATGTTCCATCTCAATCAGTTCTGCCAAGTGGGTCATGATCGTACTCATCCGCAGATTGCGCTGCTCGGCGATTTCAACCGGTTTTAGCCCCTGCTGAAACAGTTGCAAGGTGAGCCGATGGGTATCAGAGGGAGAGCGGGGAAAAGCTAGGGCGCTAGAGGGAGCAGCAGAAGCGGAAGGGTTCAGAGAAAGCCCTTTTTCCATTCGGAAATCGCGAATTTCGGATAGAAAAACATCGCCATATTGGTCAAGCTTACGGCTACCCACGCCAGAAATTTGAGAAAATTGAGCGCGGTTCAGCGGCTGTTGTTGTGCCATTAAGCGCAGGCTAGCATTCGCAAATACGACGTAGGGCGGCACAGATTGCTGATCGGCAAGACGCTTCCGCAGCGCTTGTAGCCGCTGGAAGAGCGCTTCAATGTTTTCATCCGTTTCGCTTCCCGGTTGCGCGGTTTGGGAACGACCGGGTGCAACTGCCACACTCACCGATCGCTGTTTTCGCAACACTTCCCAACTCAACTCATTTAGCTTCAGCACCGAATAGCCATCGCTGCTTTCATTGACTAAGCCTTGATGCACCAGCGATCGCCCTAACATGCGCCATTCCTCAGCGCTACGATCTTTGCCGATCGCATAAGTAGACAGCTTTTCATGCCCGTTTTGCAGCACTCGTTGGCTTTTAGAACCGCGCAGCACATCCACCACATAGCCTATGCCGAACCGTTCTCGCACCCGCGCCACACAAGAGAGAAACTTTTGGGCTTCAATCGTCCAGTCTTCTACGGGTTTGGGATTGCAGCAGTTGTCGCAATTGCCACAGTTACCCGGAAACGCTTCGC
>QBMH01000282.1:3074-6067 GCA_003249025.1 Leptolyngbya sp.
TAGTTGACCACCCGCCGTAGCTGTTGGCTAGCAATCCGCTGCTCGTCTTCCAATGGCTGACCCGTGGATGGATCAACTTTTTGACTAATCAAAAACTCCACAGTTTTAATATCGCCTGCCCCATAGAACAGAATACAGTCAGCGGGTTCGTCATCTCGCCCTGCCCGTCCCGATTCTTGGTAGTAGCCTTCAATGTTGCGTGGCAGATCGTAATGCACCACAAAACGCACATCTGGTTTATTAATGCCCATGCCAAAAGCAACGGTAGCAACCATTACCTGCACGTCGTCTCGAATAAAGCGGGTTTGATTGTCGGTGCGGGTTTCGGTCGCCAATCCTGCGTGATAAGGGAGGGCTTGAATTCCGTCGTTTTGCAGTCTTAGCGCCAGTTCATCGACTCGTTTACGGCTAAGGCAGTAAACAATGCCAGAGCCTGGGGTTTTGCGAACGATTTGGAGCAGTTCATCGTAGGTTTGGCGCTGCTTGGGGCGCACTTCATAGTAGAGATTGGGACGGTTGAAGGTCGCTAGGTGAACGACGGGATCTTTGAGGTTAAGTTGATCCACAATGTCGTGCCGCACTCGTTCAGTGGCAGTGGCAGTCAATGCCATCACCGGAACTTTGGGATAGCTGTGGCGCAACTGCTGCAACTGGCGGTAATCTGGACGGAAATCGTGACCCCATTCGGAGACGCAGTGGGCTTCGTCGATCGCAATGCTCGACACATACACCTGCGACAGCCACTCACTGATCCGCCCATCGCCCAACAGCCGTTCTGGGGCAATATACAGCAGTTTCACTGTGCCTTCCACCACGGCGCGTTCCCGTTCTCGCAGTTCAGCACCGCTAAGACTGCTGTTGAGAAAGGTGGCGGCAATGCCGTTATCTTGCAATGCTTGCACCTGATCTTGCATTAAGGCGATCAGCGGCGACACAATAATGCTTAGTCCGGGTTTCAGCAACGCCGGCAGTTGATAGCACAGGGATTTTCCACCACCCGTGGGCATAATCACCAGCACATCTTGGTTTTGCAGCGACTTCTCAATAATCTGGCGCTGCCCCGGTCGAAAGCTGTCATAGCCGAAGTAGTGCTTGAGGGCATGTTCTAGGGAAGAAAATTGGGTCGCGATCGCAGACTGAGTAGACATTGGCGAATTAGGACTGGCGAATTATGAGTTACGAATAGGAAATGGCGAGGGGCAAGGGGCGAAGAGTAGATCTTTGGAGTCCTGACTCTTAACCTCTGTCCCCTAATTTGAAACTTTAGTAAGGAGACGATCGTCTATAAGAGTACATGCGATCGCGTCCATTTAGGATACTCTAGCTAAGGCAGAATCAACCGATTGGAGGACAATTGAGTACTCTATCCATGCGGTATGATGATGACTTCCTTCATCTTTATATGTCTTCATATCTAGCTTGTACAGGGTCTCAAAGCTAGCTAATTTTGCGAAAATGTTTCAAATTGCCTGATTTAAAGGGATTGCTGCCATTGCTACCATCACACTTGCCACGTTATGTTCCTTCCAAAAGATTGCTGTGTCTCAGTAACGGACATGGAGAAGACATCATTGCAGTGCGGGTGCTGCAAGCGCTACGAGAGCAAGCAAATCCACCTCAAATTGCGGCTTTACCATTAGTGGGTGAAGGACGGGCATATCAACAGGCAGAGATTCCTTTAGTTGGCGCTGTGAAGGCGATGCCGTCGGGCGGATTTATATATATGGATGGTCGCCAGCTAGCGCGAGATCTTCAGGGCGGCTTGGTGCAGCTTACCTGGTCGCAGTTACAGGAAATTCGGCGTTGGGCACAGCAGGGCGGGACTATTTTGGCGGTGGGAGATATTTTTCCACTCGTGCTAGCGTTGCTGAGTGGAGTGCCCTACACCTTCATTGGCACGGCTAAATCAGAATATTATCTGCGGGATGATAACGGGAAGCTGTTTGCTGCGGAAATGTTGGATGCCTGGTCAGGGTCGGTGTACTATCCCTGGGAACGGTGGCTGATGAGCCGCGATCGCTGTCGGGGAGTGTTCCCACGAGACACGCTCACGACTCAGATTTTGCAAAAGTTAGCGGTGCCAGCGCTGGATCTAGGCAACCCGATGATGGATGGGTTAGAGCCAACTGAAACGAGATCGCTCGTTTATAGCGAATCGGTTGCAGGTTTGCGCCGCTCTAGTTGGGATGGTGTTTCTGTGGCACCGTCTCAGCAAGCGTTAAATGTACTGCTGTTAACGGGTTCACGGGTGCCCGAAGCCTACAATAACTGGCAGTATATTTTACAGGCAGTTGCAGGTGTGGTTGCATCGTTTGCTGCTAAGCCACTGATATTTTGGGCAGCGATCGCGCCTACGGTTCGTTTAGAGCCGCTGCATGATGATCTGGAAGCGCAAGGATGGTCACTCGTTTCTTCGGTGGGTATTTCTGCCAGTCGCCACTTTCCCGATTCTGCCGCCCAGTGGTATCAGCAGGGAAAAGCAACGCTCGTCGTATCTCAACATGGATTTGCAGACTGTTTGCACCGAGCCGACTGTGCGATCGCCATGGCAGGCACCGCAACGGAACAATTTGTAGGTTTAGGTAAACCTGCCATCACCCTGCCAGGGAAAGGACCTCAATTTACGCCAAAATTTGCGGAAGCTCAAACTCGCCTACTGGGGCGATCGATCATCTTGGTACGAAATCCTGCCCAAGTTGCCGAGGCACTGCAAGCCGTTTTGCGAAACCCCGAACAGCTAGAACTTATTGCTGAAAATGGTCGCCGTCGTATGGGTGCTCCGGGTGCCGCCCAACGCATCGCGGCTTACCTAATGCAGCAATGGGAACGGAGAGGGGGGGATTCGAACCCCCGTTGAGTTACCCCAAACTTGATTTCGAGTCAAGCGCATTCGACCACTCTGCCACCTCTCCATCGATGATCCTACCATCTTCTTACCAGTGAGTGCAGAGTGTGGAGTGCGGAAGTGCGGATAGAAGTTTTGAATTATGGAC
>QBMH01000283.1 GCA_003249025.1 Leptolyngbya sp.
CCAGGAAAAGCAACCCTTTGATTATCCTTTACTTCCACAGGTCTAGTCCACAACCTGCCCATTGTCCAATGTTGCCTCAGAGACAGCAGGCTCATCAGGAGCCGACTCAATCGCATTGGTCGTGTAGATGGCTTTGCGAATTTCGGCAGGAAAAGCAAAGAAGGAAATAATCCTTTGCCAGTGATTAATTCACCTGTTTATGTGAGGTTGATGACCTTTAAACCAGTAACGCTTAAAGAAACGGATGTAGATCTTTAAGGACAGGATCTTTATCGTTCCTTCAAGTCCCTTCTTAGTGCGGTTTCCCTGAATACCTTAAAGGGTAACTATCACTTGAACCGCACGATTGGTTCAAAGCCCGAAAAGATTGATATCTCGTAGTTCATCAGCCCCCGTACTACTATGTTCAACTCAGCAAGCCCTCATTTTTTGTTACAAGCTGTTCTTGAAAGTTTCGTGGATGGCATCTTAGTTCTTACGGATCAACAGGAACTGCACTATGCCAACACAACTGCCAAGCAACTCTGCCTTCAACTCAGTGACAAAGCAGGCACTCTGCCTAAAGTCATTTGGCAAGCCTGTAAAGCCCTAATCGACAGCCGTGATTTATATCCCAATCAGCCCATCATGCTTGAATCTGAAGTAGAGTCAGCCACCGTCAAGCTCCGCATACAAGTGCAATGGTTACAACTGGATACGGTTGATCGCGCCTGCATCCTCGTTAGACTGCAAGACCAAAATCAAGCGACGCAAGGATTGGCGATCGCCGAAGCGCAAACTTGGAACCTCAGCCCACGAGAAACCGAAGTTTGGCTGCATCGTCGAGCCAGCGCCAGCCGTAAACAGATTGCGATCGCGCTTTATATTACCGAGGACACCGTTAAAAAACATTTGAAAAACATTCAAATCAAGCGCCAGCTCTATATAGATATGCAAGAGTGCCAAGTCCACCATTCCACCAGCCAATTCAAAGTTCCTTGCTCTGTTTGAAGAGCGTATGGTGCGGGGTGCAGAGTGCGGAGTAATTCTGTATCAACTCCCAACTCCGCACTCCGAACTTTTCCCTTTCCCTCCGCCTTCAAAATCTCTGTAATCATCTGTTACCTATTCAGTGATAAGCTTGTGATGGCAATTTTCAAGATTGTTTGCCAAAAAAACATTCGAGTCGCTGAGTCACAGAATAAGGCGTAAGCATGGTCACCACCACAGAGAAGAAAAGCATCGGCTACATTACGCAAATTATTGGTCCCGTATTAGACATTAAATTCCCAAATGGGAAGATGCCAGAGATTTACAACGCTGTCAAAGTCGTTGGTACCAATCCAGCAGGCACAGAAGTTAACGTCACCTGCGAAGTCCAGCAACTATTGGGTGACAACCAAATTCGTGCTGTATCCATGAGTTCAACTGATGGGTTGGTTCGTGGCATGGAAGTGATGGATAGTGGTGCACCCATTAGTGTTCCCGTAGGACCTATCACCCTCGGTCGGATTTTTAACGTCTTAGGCGAACCTGTTGATGAAAGAGGTCCTGTTAACGCCACAGAATACTCTCCCATTCACCGCGATGCTCCTAAGCTGACGGAATTGGAAACAACACCCTCCGTGTTTGAAACCGGAATTAAGGTGATTGATCTGCTAACGCCTTATCGACGCGGCGGCAAGATTGGGCTGTTTGGTGGTGCTGGCGTGGGTAAAACCGTCATCATGATGGAGCTAATCAACAACATTGCCACCAATCATGGTGGAGTGTCGGTGTTCGCTGGTGTCGGCGAACGCACCCGTGAAGGGAACGACCTTTACAACGAAATGATGGAGTCTGGCGTTATCAATAAAGATAACCTTGGCGAGTCTAAAATTGCGTTGGTTTATGGTCAAATGAACGAACCTCCCGGTGCCAGAATGCGCGTGGGTTTGTCGGCTTTGACTATGGCGGAATACTTCCGTGATGTAAACAAGCAAGATGTACTGTTGTTTATCGACAATATCTTCCGCTTTGTACAAGCGGGTTCTGAAGTATCGGCACTACTCGGTCGGATGCCTTCTGCGGTTGGTTATCAGCCAACCCTAGGTACGGATGTGGGTGATCTGCAAGAGCGGATTACTTCCACCACGGAAGGCTCAATCACTTCCATTCAAGCGGTTTATGTCCCTGCGGATGACTTGACTGATCCGGCACCAGCAACTACATTTGCCCACCTGGACGGTACCACTGTGTTATCTCGTGGTTTGGCATCTAAGGGCATTTATCCTGCGGTCGATCCATTGGATTCAGCATCTACGATGCTACAGCCTAGTATTGTGGGAGAGGAACACTACTCAACTGCGCGCGCTGTCCAGTCTACGCTGCAACGCTATAAGGAACTGCAAGACATCATTGCCATTCTGGGTTTGGACGAATTGTCGGAAGACGATCGCTTGATCGTGTTTCGTGCCCGTAAGATTGAGCGGTTCTTATCTCAGCCCTTCTTTGTGGCACAGGTATTTACTGGCTCACCGGGTAAGTATGTTTCGCTGACGGATACGATCAAGGGCTTTAAGCAGATTTTATCTGGCGCTTTGGATGAATATCCTGAGCAAGCCTTTTATATGGTTGGTAGCATCGATGAAGCGATCGCCAAAGGTGAAAAGCTCAAAGCCGAAGGCAAGTAAGCAAGCGATGACCGCTCAGTTTTGAGTTTTGGGTTGACATTGCTGACTCAAAACTCAAAACTCAAAACTTAACACTCAAACTCAACACTCAAGATTAAGTTATGCCTCTAACTGTTCGTGTGATTGCTCCTGACAAAACGGTTTGGGATTCGCAAGCTGAAGAAGTGATTTTGCCCAGCACTACCGGACAACTGGGTGTTTTGAGCGGTCATGCTCCTATGTTGACTGCTTTAGATACCGGAGTCATGCGGGTTCGATCCGATAAAAATACCTGGATTCCCATAGCACTCATGGGCGGCTTTGCCGAAGTGGATGCCGATGAAGTCACCATTTTGGTGAATAGTGCGGAGCGAGGCGATTCCATCGATAAGGAAGAAGCACGCATTGCCTTTACAGCAGCACAAGAGCAGTTTGGCAAAGCTCAGCAAAGTGATTCTCGGCAAGAGTTCATTAAAGCAACGAAAGCCTTAAAGCGATCGCGTGCGCGTTTTCAAGCAGCAGGCGGCATGGTGTAAAAAACAAAGTTTCGAGTTTCTACCATTTTTAGGAGGGCGATCGCGCCCTCTTTTGCGTGAATGTAGATTTTCTTTAGATTGGCGACGCGACCCCGTAAGATAGGAAAGGCGTGACTGAACTGCACCACTGTGAAAGCACTTTCTCTTCTTGGCTCTACAGGTTCCATTGGCACTCAAACTCTAGACATTGCAGCGCAATATCCCGACCAGTTTCGGATTGTGGGATTAGCGGCAGGACGCAACGTGGAACTGTTAGCACAGCAGGTACGACAATTTCAGCCGCTGATCGTGGCACTATCTGATGCGGATAAATTGCCAGAACTGAAAGCCGCGATCGCCGATCTTTCTCCCCAGCCAACCTTATTAGCAGGTCAAGAAGGTCTAATTGAAGTGGCGCGCTGTGCTGAAGCCGATGTAGTGGTGACAGGCATTGTGGGTTGCGCTGGATTACTGCCGACGATCGCTGCTATCAAAGCGGGGAAAGATATTGCCCTCGCCAACAAAGAAACCCTGATTGCAGGCGCTCCGGTCGTATTGCCCTTGGTCAAGCAGTATAGCGTAAAACTGCTCCCAGCCGACTCTGAGCATTCTGCAATTTTTCAATGTCTGCAAGGGGTGCCCAAAAGCGGATTGCGGCGAATTTTGTTGACTGCATCCGGCGGCTCATTTCGTGACTTACCTACAGAAAAACTGGCGCAGGTGACCGTTGCCGATGCACTCAAGCATCCTAACTGGACGATGGGGCGCAAAATCACGATCGACTCTGCCACGTTGATGAACAAAGGGCTGGAAGTGATCGAAGCGCACTATCTCTTTGGCGTGGACTATGACCAAATCGCGATCGTCATCCATCCCCAAAGCATTATCCACTCATTGATTGAACTGGAAGATACCTCGGTGTTGGCACAACTGGGCTGGGCAGATATGCGCCTGCCGTTGCTGTACGCGCTTTCCTACCCCGATCGCATTGCCACCAATTGGGAACCGCTCGATCTGGTCAAAATCGGTAGTCTCACCTTCCGCGAACCCGATCACGAAAAATATCCCTGCATGCAACTCGCCTATGCCGCAGGACGTGCTGGCGGCTGTATGCCAGCCGTACTGAATGCCGCCAATGAACAAGCCGTTGCTCTGTTTTTAGACGAAAAAATCCGCTTTTTGGATATTCCCCGGCTAATCGAGCAAACCTGCGATCGCTACCAATCCCAGAACCGCTCCGCCCCCACTTTGGAAGACATTCTTGCTGCCGACGATTGGGCACGACGGGACGTTCTCACCGCCAGCCAGCCCCTAATCGCCGCTACCCATTAACCTATAGCGATTTAGAAAAGAGAGCTTGAGGAATTACTCGCGGAAAGAAATAGCTAAGATATTGAGCGATAGATCTATTCACGAGAGAACCTAATATGCAGCAGCCAGATTCAGCCTCTCAGAATAACCTTGCTCAAAGAGTTGCAACGTGGAAAGCTAGACTGGCAGATCTAGGACGACGAAATCCTCTCATCAAGTTTCGACAAGACAGTCCTCGATCGCTAGAAATTCTGACAGCGGAGCCAGATATTCTTTTCAAGCGCTTAGAAGAGAAAAAACGCTGTATTTTCAACCCGATAGTGCGGCTCAAGCAATTGTTCAGTCTAGCCAGGTTAATGCACCAGCAAGAAATTCTATTGAATTGAGGACTCGTCAAACAGGTGACGAGCAATTAAAAAGACTCAAAAAATTGTGTGGCATGGCGCGGCTATCACTGGAGGAAAGAGGTGTAAATAGTCTATTTTTAGCGTTTGGCACCCTGACTTGGTATGACAAGGACAAACCAGATGAAGCATTGCTATCACCACTCATCTTGGCTCCTGTGAAGTTGATCAAGGAACCAAGACAAGATGTGTATAAAATTTCCATTTTGGAGGAAGATGTTGTCCTCAACCCAACCCTATCATTAAAGTTAAAGCAAACTTTTGGGATTGAGTTTCCAGAGGGAGAGGCGATTCAGGAAATACCTTACAGCGAACTAATTACTCAGATTCGCGAACTACTATCAGAGCAAAAGACGTGGCGAATCCAAGAAAATGTTTTCCTATCACTGTTTTCTTATGCTAAAGCCGCAATGGTTCGGGACATCATTCAAAATGAAGCTCGAATTTTGGCTCACCCGATTTTACAGGCAATGAGTGGCGATCTTAGTGCTTATCAAGTGAACTACAAGGAACCGCTGCCTGCGTCAGATCTAGATTCACGAGTTCAGCCTGAACAAATATTTCAAATTCTTGATGCTGATTCTAGCCAGCAGGTTGTGATTGAAGCAGCAAAGGCTGGTTCTAGCTTCTTTGTTCAAGGTCCACCGGGGACAGGTAAAAGCCAAACAATCGTCAATATGATTGCTGAATTGATTGGTGACGGAAAATCAGTTTTGTTAGTTGCAGAAAAGGACACGGCACTTCGAGTCGTCTATCAGCGTATGGTTGAGTGTGGTCTGAATCATCTGTGTCTCAATCTTCACCACAGTGGTACGACAGATAAACGGAAACTTATAGAAGATTTATCGCAAACTACGGTAATGTTATAAACTTGTTGTTTTGCCCTAAATAGATAAGCCGAACTCATAGCGATTAATAAACAACCCAATGACCACATCATGCATCAGCACTGACTTGGAAAAGCAAATGGTTTTGCGAGCCAGTCGTTTAATCCGAGTCCGTAAGGTTAAATGCTTGCGTTCAATCTTCTGAGTATTGCGTTTACCCACCGTGTGCAGACTTGGGTCGAGATGTCTTTCATAAGCTCCCCAACCATCTGTGTAAAACTGCATAATGCCAAAGGTTCGAGTAACGCTTTGAGTCGAATAAATGCCTCATCCTGATGCTCTGCTAACA
>QBMH01000284.1 GCA_003249025.1 Leptolyngbya sp.
TAAGCGAGGGGTGATTTTCTCCCCAGCTAAATACCGATTGATCTGGTCATGGGAAAACCGTTCACTGTGTTCGGCGAAATTGGTCAGGGTATAGTTGATTTGGCTAACGAGCAGATATTGGCAATAGTCCAGCCGTGTGACAGGGTCTTTCATTCTTTGACTCTAGCGACTCTCATACTTTGACTCTAGCGACTCATCTATATATTTGGGTTCCCCTTCCCTTTTCCCTCTGCGTAAGTCCTAATCAACTCATCATGATGCACTCATTACTTATTCTTTGTCCTTTCCTTTCTGTGTTTCAATTTCCGAAATGGCGATGCCAAATCCTGTAGGGACAGGCTAGGCTAACTGTTAACTTTTCAACCTTTTAATATGGTGAAAGACCTAGCAATTTCTACCCACGGACTGACCAAGCAGTTCGATCGCCACCGAGCGGTTCACGAGATTGATCTAAATGTCGAAGTGGGTGAGGTCTATGGACTAATCGGACCCAATGGAGCAGGCAAAACCACCTTGATTCGCCTGCTTGCTGCTGCCGAAGATCCGACAACGGGGGAAATTTTTATTAATGGAGAACGCCTGTTACGAGATCAAAGCAATGCTCAACTCAAACGGCACATTGGTTACCTGCCCGACGACTACCCGCTTTATGATGACCTGACCGTTTGGGATTATCTCGATTATTTTGCTCGGCTTTATCAGTTGCGCGAACCGCATCGTACTCAACGCTTGCGGGATGTATTGGACTTGGTACAGCTAACCCACAAGCGCAACAGCCAAATTTCTACCTTGTCTCGCGGTATGAAGCAACGGCTTAGTTTGGCACGGACGATTATTCATGAACCGCTATTGCTATTGCTGGATGAACCGGTCTCTGGGCTTGACCCGATCGCCCGGATGCAGTTTCGTGAAATCGTCAAAACCTTGCAAGAAGCAGGCATGACGATTTTAATCTCATCCCATGTACTGAGCGATTTGGCAGAACTATGTACATCCGTTGGCATTATGGAACTGGGCTATTTGGTGGAAAGTACGTCTTTGCAAAATCTGTACAGCCGTCTCAGCCGTCAGCAAATTATCTTGGCAACTCTAGGTGATCTAGATGCGCTCAGGTCAGAACTTCGTCAGTGTTCTAATGTGGAAAACATTGAGCGATTGCCGGGGAGCCAACGGCTGCGGGTGGAGTTTTCGGGTGATGCTGAGGCGGGTGTAGTGTTGCTGCGATCGCTGATTGCCGCCGGAATTCCGCTCTCCGAATTTCATCCCACTCAGGAAGATTTAGAAACTATCTTCCTTAAACTAGGACATCAACAAGCTTCATAAAAGTAGATCGTGCGTTGAGCGTAGCCGAAATACACGCTACGCGATCGCTGGTTTTTATTCCCCATTCACCCTTCGACATTCGCAACTCGTCCTTCTCTTTTGGAGCCTCCATCATGCTTCCCAACCTCCTACTATCTTTCTCAGACTGGAATCCGCAGTTTTTTCGAGAAGTCAAAGGTCGGCTCAAAAATCGCAACCTGACACTCACAGTTTTGTCTTCTTTGGTGGCTCAGTTTGCACTGCTGTTTTACTTCTGGGCAGCCATCCCAAACCCCAAAATCACGACCTCTAGCCGCTACTGTAGTGGCAAAGAAACCTACGGTTGGAATGATTGTGTGCTGGATGCTCAAGGCAATGTATTAGTGAATTGGCAGACTTGGTGGGCAGATTTGTTTCAAGCCCTCACCTGGACTTTGCCTTTTATTTTGCTGATCGCGGGCGTGTATTTGCTCATTAGCGACTTGGCAAAAGAGGAACAACGGGGCACATTGAACTTCATCCGTCTCAGCCCTCAAGCCAGTCAAACGATTTTGTTAGGCAAGCTGCTGGGCGTGCCGCTACTCGTTTATTTAGGGGTACTGCTGGCAGTCCCCCTGCACGGGTGGTCGGCAGTTCAGGGTGGAATTGATACCGCAGAGTTGCTGAGTTTATATCTAGTTGTTCCTGCAATTAGTTGTGCCTTCTACACAGGAGCGATCTTCTATGCCTTTTTGGGTGCTGCCCACGGTTGGCTCGGTGCTACGCTCGTCTGTGGAGTCTACGCAATTTTTTCTAGCATATGGCAAAGATCACGATATTCCGCAGGGCACGATTTTGCTAATTTCCCATTCTGGTATCACCTCCCAATCATGAGCAATTTGGGGCTATTGGTAGCTTTCACTTTAGGAATTTGTGCCGTAACGACATTTTGGTTTTGGCAAACCATTAATCGCCGATTTTGCAATCCCAACTTAGCTTTAATTAGCAAGCGTCAAAGCTACGCCATGACGGTTTGCGTTGAGATATTTATCTTGGGCTTTGCGTTTCGGGAGTTTAGTGAGGGAGAATATTACCGTCCGATATTCGATTTGTTTGGGTTGATTGTGCTTAACTCACTTTGGTTTTTAGTGCTAATTGCAGCACTGACACCTCATCGCCAAACCTTGTTGGATTGGGCACGCTATCGCCAAACACGCGCCTCCGACAGAAAGCTAAAGCTGACGAAAGCAGCCTTACGAGATTGGATATTGGGTGAAAAAAGTCCAGCGATCGCGACGATCGCCCTCAACCTCCTGCTGGCGATCGCCATTCTTACCCCGTGGATGATGACTTGGGGACAACCAACTCAACAACTGCAAGGTTTGGCATCGCTGCTGCTAAATGCGACCTTTCTGCTGATTTGCGCGGCGATCGCTCAACTGATTTTGTTTAGCCCATCGAAGAAGCGATCGGTCTTTGCCCTCGCCATCATTGGGGGAATCATTGCCCTGCCACCCATTATTATGCTAGCTGTGGGAGTCCGCCCCGATCAGGGAAGCCTGCCTTGGATGTTGTCTGGGTTTGCTTTTGCCAGCATTGAATCCGTATCTAAAATGACGATTTTGTTGGGTCTATTTGGGCAAATGGTTATTTTAACCGGGCTAACTGCTCGTCTGACTCACCAACTGCGTCGTGCTGGAGCATCAGAAATGAAGACTTTGATGGCGGAGAACCCTCACATAACATGAGGCTGTTTCTAGATGACACGCCAGAGGGCGATCGCTTCTGGCAATTTCGATAGATCACTGCACCAGTTGATGCGCGATCGCGTTGGTTTTCTCCACCAGGGTTTCCAATTCCACTGTGGTTAGTCGCCCTTGATCGACCACTTTTTTGCCGTTGATAAAGCTGTAATCCACTGAATTTGCCTGACAGAAAATCAGCGCTGCCACGGGATCATGCATCGCTCCGGCAAACTGGGGGCGATCGAGATTAATCGAGATGAAATCTGCGGCCATACCTACCGCGATCGCGCCCACATCATCCCGCCCCAGCACCTTTGCACCGCCCAAAGTCGCCACTTCCAAAATGTCTCGTGCTGTCATCGCTGCTGCATTCGACTCGCGCACCCGCGCTAGCAAAAACGCCATTCGAGCTTCTTGCAGCATATTTCCCCCATCGTTGGAGGCAGAGCCATCCACCCCCAAACTCACAGGCACTCCCGCATCCAGCATTTTGCGAATGGGGGCAATGCCGCTCGCGAGGCGAGTATTGCTACAGGGACAATGACTCACGCCCGTTCCCGTTTTTCCAAATTTTTGAATGGAGCCATCGTCTAGCTTGACGCAGTGAGCGTGCCACACGTCATCGCCTAGCCAGCCGACCGATTCGGCGTAGTCCCCAGGAATCATGCCAAAGGTTGCCAAACTGTAGTCAATGTCGGATTGATTTTCCGCCAGATGGGTGTGGAGCCGCACACCGGGATAGGAACGCGCCAACGTAGCCGATTCCCGCATCAAATCCGGCGTGACGGAAAAGGGAGAGCAGGGAGCCAACGCCATTCGCAGCATGGAATAGCGCGAGTTGTCATGATATTGCTCAATCAACCGCTGAGAATCTTTGAGAATATCGGCTTCATTTTCCACCACAGAATCAGGAGGCAAGCCCCCTTTGCTTTCGCCTACGCTCATGCTGCCACGAGTGGGATGAAACCGTAGCCCGATCGCCTGAATCGCCCGAATTTCATCGTCCAGGGTGCAGCCATTGGGATAAATATAGAGATGATCGCTTGCCGTCGTACAACCCGATAGCATCAGCTCCGCCGCCGCCATTTGAGCGCTGATGTAGATGGCTTCTGGGGTTAGGTTTGCCCAGATGGGATAAAGACCTTGCAACCAGTGAAACAGGGTGCAGTCTTGGGCAGCGGGAATCACACGGGTAAGCGCTTGATAAAAATGATGATGGGTATTAATCAATCCAGGTAAAACAATATGTCGCCCCTGCAAATCCAATACATCGTCTGCCGTTGGGGGTAGGTCTTGAGCGGTGCCAACCTGGGCGATCGCGTTGTCTTGAACAAACAAAGCACCATTACGAATCTCGCGCCGCTCAGCATCCAAAGTAACCAAGGTATGAATATTTTTAACCAACAGGGTAGGCATAATTTAGGGATGGCAAGGGTTTTGGTTCGGAGTCTGGAGTTCGAGATTTGGAAAAGGCAAGCAAAATTTCTACCCGTAGAAATCAATAGAATTACGGCGGGCGTTGGGTTTAACCTAGGTATCCTACTCCCCAGGTTCCCTATGGATGGAATCAAAGACTACATTCGGTATCGTTTCGGTCAGTGGCGTAGAATTGAATCTTGATAAGGTGATGGAGAAGATCGGCAGTGGTTAACCGTTAGTTAGCTGCTAATCACGCCCGCTGTAATAAGTGCTAATGACACTACATCACGATTATTTAGGGGAAAACTGCCCCTTGGCTTACTCCGTGTCCGGTGGCTTTGTCATAGGCAATGTCCCATTGGGTATGCTTTTGGATCAGATGATCGCCCAATGTATTGGCTGTTTTACCTAACTGATCGCAGGATGTGTAACCGGGTAAACTTTGCAGCGTTTGCAAAACTTCGTTGCCAGCATTGATGCCATTTTGTTTATGCCCATCTTCATGGGTTTTCAGGGCTTTGCTATAGGTTTGCCACCGGTAGATAACCTTTCTGGAAGCGTTTCTAGGAGGATTCCATCTAGGCAATGTCATGGTTATATTGGTTTTGACTGTGGCTTTGTGAATGCGGCAAGCGTTATCGCTTGTGATGTACCTATATTGCCAGCGGATCTGCCAACTAGTGTAGCCGTCGAAGCGACGGTTTGAGCGAGGATCTAGCACCCCAACCTGATTCATTTGGCGGCGCAGTTGGTCAGCGGTGGTACCGTTGATGGCGTAATACGGCGTGGTCAGGATGATTTGAGGATTGGCTGGTTGAACCGCGCGCGCTTGGTTGAAGGGCAGAGGCAGCCACGATGCGCTAATGGCGATCGCGGTTGCCATAGCAGTAATAACAAAAATAACAAAAGGTTTCAAGCGCATAAAGATGCCTATCAAAAGTCTTTTGGGCGTTGCTTAATACAGGATGAACTACCCTCATCCCAAACCCTTCTCGCTGGGGAGAAGGGCTTAGAATTATTGTTCCCGCTCCCAAGGGGCTAGGGTGAGGAGAAATTTATCCCTCAAATCAGAAACGCCTGGATATTTTTGACCAGCAGGGTAGACATAGTTCATCTAAATTCAATCAAGCCATCCTACTGCACAGGTCGCCGACTGGTGGAATCAACGACTACTAACTACTAACCCAAGTTGCGGGTTATCTGGAGATGGGAGATGACTGTGAAGCTTACTCAGGTCAACGAGGCGAACTCGCGAAAGCAGTTCGTAACCGATTGAGCGGGAGTAAAGGACTAGTCGATAAATGCGGCTTTAAGGGTAAAAGCAACGATGAAAGCGGAGACTTTCAGCAAAAAGCCATCCATCGTCACCGCATGAATTGATTTGGGAAATTGAGCAGTAATGCCACTGAAAACAGTTTCAATGAAGTGGCGGGTGGTTTGCTTGATATAGGCCAGAGCGGGAGAATCAGGGCGTTTGGAATTGCGTTTGCGAGCCACTTGCAACGTGATGGCATCAGTCTGCTCAAGGTCATCCTCCGCTTGATAGTT
>QBMH01000285.1:0-4613 GCA_003249025.1 Leptolyngbya sp.
CTGCACTTTACAACTACGAACTAGCTTTGGCTAGCTGACTTTTGCAAGAGTTCTATTGATTTCTGACGATGGGTAGCTCAATGATAAATTCTGTACCGCTGCTGGAATTGGTTTCAAACCAAAGGTTGCCTTGATGTTTGTGAACAACAATCCGGTAGCTAATGGATAAACCAAGTCCCGTGCCTGAGCCAACGGGTTTGGTTGTAAAAAACGGATCGAACACTTTCGACTGATCCTGTAGTGGAATGCCCATACCTGTGTCTTGAATGCGGATTTGAACTCGATTGTTTGAAGACGCAGGGTTTAAAACCATGCAGGTGTTAATCGTGATTTGACCCGGCGTAGAACTGAGGGGGGCGGGAGCAACAGAATTCACAGCATCGATCGCATTACTCAGAAGATTGAGAAATACTTGATTAAGTTGTCCAGGGTAAGAGTCGATCCGTGGTAGGTCGCCATAGTGGCGAACCACTTGAATATGAGGTCTAAGCCGATGATTGAGGAGAAGGAGCGCGGCTTCGAGTCCTTCATGCACGTCAACTAATTTCTTCTCAGCCTCATCCAAACGAGAAAAGTTGCGGAGCGTCAAGACGATTTGTCTGACGCGGTCTGCTCCTGTTTGCATTGAACCCAGAATGTTGAGCAAGTCGGACTGAATGAATGCCAGGTCAACTACCGCAGCGAACTCAGCTACTTCATTGGGCGTATCAAGGCAATGCACTTGGTAAAGGTTAATCAGCGTCAGCAATTGCTCAGTATATTGAGTCACAAACGGAATATTGCCGTAGATAAAATTAATGGGATTATTCACCTCATGAGCAATGCCAGCAACCATTTGTCCTAAGCTAGACATTTTCTCACTTTGGATTAGCTGAGATTGAGTTTCATAAAGCTGCTTGAGCGTTTGAGCCAGTTGTTCAGCTTGCGTCCGGGACTGCTGCGCCTGTTTTTGAGTTTGGGCATAAAACTGTCGATGCGAGATCGCGATCGCCAATTGGTTGGCGACTGCTTCCAGTGCCGTTTGCTCATCTTTGGTCCAGTTGCAAGGTTCTGGTTTCAAAGCAATCAGGTAGCCAAGCCGCTCTTGATACCACACTGGTGCACTCAGCCAAGCTCCTACGTGTCGCTGTTGAAAGGTTGCTTGGCTTTGCCGATCAATATCATCAGATTTGGTATTGGCTACTACTACTATGTCCTGGCTCAACACACGTTGCTGAAAGGTGGCACCATAGGCTCTTAGTTCAATTTCTGTCTCAACTGCAATGACGGCTTCCTGGCGAGATGAATTCGGCTGCCCCAGTTGCTTCAGTTGACAAGATAGATGTTGAGATAAACCGTTATTAATCTCGACGTGATGAGTGACTTGAAGCAGGGTAGAACTTTGAGAAGCCGGGACTGCAAAATAAATCAGCGTTGCCTTGATTAAACTGAGTAATTCAGCCAGTGTTGTGTTAATTGTGATGTCCAGATCCAGAGATTTACGAATCCGCTGGGCAAGGTGGTTCAACACCTGCTCTCGTTGTGCCTGATGTTGAGATTCGCTGTAGCGACGGGCATGATCCAGCGCGATCGCTGCCTGCTCAGCGACCAACTTTGCCAAATGCATTTCATCTGCTGTCCAGAGGCGACAGGAAATTGTTTGCCCAACACAGGCGGTTCCTAAAAGCCGATTTTGATGAACGATAGGAATCATCAGCAGGGAATGCATTCCCGCTGTTTGCAGCAAGAGGCGTTCTGCTTCTGATATCTGCGCCACTGCCACATCCTGTACGATCCAAGGATTGTGGCAATTCCGTGCACTTTGCTGTTCTAGCTCTAACCCTAAATGTAGAGTTAGCCCCACAGGTGCTTTCAGTATTTCCTGATCGGCTTGAATCCGACAAAAAGCGGCAGCGACAACCACCGTTTGAGTGTTGAGGTCATAGAGAATTAACTCAGCACAGTCTCCCTCTAAAGCACAACAAAGTTCTTGGGCAATGGTTTGATGGAGTTCATGCTCATCCAAAGAGGTGTGGATTCGACAAGTTATCTGATGCAGCAAGTGAACTTGATCAGCAAAATAGCTATCCTTCATTTAGATGTGCTCATTTTTTCTATCAGACTACTAATTCTGCACCCATGTAACGTTTTGTCTGGAGCCGGAAACTTTGCAACCTATATTTTTAGGTATTGAACATCTTGTCAATAGCTCTTTCCAATCAGCTCACTAAAGCAGAAATCTTGCTGCTTTCAGATGCGCCAGGATTGATGGGTAGCTTTATAGTAAAACGAATCTGTCCAGCCTCACATTCAACTCGAATCTTTGCCCCTAACCGTTTCACCCGTTTTTTGACCAACGCTAAGCCCAGTCCTGTCCCTCCATGCTTCCAGGGGTCGTTGTTGGGAATACGGTAGAACTTATCAAAAATCCGTTCGCATTCACTGGCAGAAATTTTCACCGCAGAGTTACTGACGCTAAACTGCCAGTTACTTTCAGTGACAGTCGTTTCAACCATAATCTGCTCTCCATGCGGGGTGTACTTGCAGGCGTTGTGCAACAGTTCCGTCAAAACTTGACTCAGATAAGAGACATCAGTGGTTAGGAGCGGTAAGTCTGAAGCAAAGTGAACTTTTAGCTGCTGATTTTGGTTCAAGGTACGTTCGATAAACGGTTCAATCATGGTGGGAAACCAGAGTTGAAAATCGATTGTTGTGGGCATCAACGGTTCTGTTTCTGCATCTAAGCGCGCTAAGTCGAGTAAGTCATTAATCAGTCCAATTTCTCGCTGGCATTCATCTTGCAGAATCTTGAAATAGCGGGCGGCTGTACTCGGTTCTACATCTAGCAACCCGGCTTGTTTCAACACAATTTCTAGCATATGAGTTGCCATTTTGATGCTGGACATAGGCGTGCGTAACTCGTGGGATACGGTACTCAAGAAATCGTCCTTCAGCCGATTGAGTTTTTCTAGTTCTTTAACCTGTGCTTGAGTCGCTTGGTAAAGCCGAGCTTGCCTGAGCGCTATCGCACACTGATTTGCCACCTGCTGCACCAATCGGATTTCTAACTCATTAAAGCCATGGTTCTCCTCGTGAGACAGCCATAAATCACCAATCACTCCTTGATCATCAAACATAGGACAGGTCAAGATGGAAGCGCGGCGCGGTGGGACTGAGAAAATTGAATCAGATGCCCTTTGACAGAATTGCAGGTAGTGACCTTGTAGCAACTGCGGGTAAATGTCAGGAAAATCGACCATTTGCACCACCCGATCTTGACCCATTATCGACAAGGGTCCTTGTTCATACCATATTGTAGAAGTGCCCTTCTCCAAGTCATATAGGGCTGTATCGCAGTAATCTACCTGCAATAGCTGGATTAACTCATGAACAGCAGTCTGTAAAATCTGGCTTTCATCTAAACTGTCTCGAACTTTATCAGTGATGCGCTTGAGTGATGCTTCTAAAGCCAGTGCCTGTTGTATTTGTGCTGTACGCTCCTGAACCTGTTGCTCCAGGTTTGTGTTGTTCTGTTGGATTTGCTCAAATAGCTCTGATTGCTGGATCGCGATCGCTAATTGCGTCGCGAGTTGATCGAGCAAGTTCATTTCCCAGCTTTGCCAGTGCCGAGGCACATCACATTGATGTGCAATTAACAGACCCCACAGCGTTTCGCCTTGCAAGATGGGCACTACAAGGTTGGCTTTTACTTGAAGCTGAGTCAGCAGTTCAATATGACACAGCGCTAACCCTGCGCTATGAATGTCATTCGTTGCTTTAATCCGTCCTTGCTGATACAGCGGGACATAGGTTTCAGCAAAACAATCATCTTGAATCATCATCCCTAGGGTTGACATCCAACCTGGCTCTACTGATTCGACGATGACGGCTCCACCCCAATCGGGATTGAATTGATAGATGACAACGCGGTTTGTTTGCAATAATCGTCGCACTTCCACAACTGTTGTGGTTAAGATCTCTCGCAAGTTCAAAGATTGACGAATGTGTTGAGTAATGGCTGCAATCAGTTGTTCATGCTCCGCCTGCTGCCGCAAGGCAGTTTCAGCAGCGATTCGTTCTTGAACTTCGCTTGCCAAGGCTGAGTTAGTCGTGGCTAACTCAACTGTGCGTGCCTGAACCCGCCCTTCTAATTCGTCATAAGCCTGGTGTAACGCCGTTTCTGCTCGTTGGCGGAGAAGTTCAACCGCTGCTCTGGCAGCAAACACTTTGATAATAGCTTTCGCATTTTCTTCATTGCCCAACGGGCGATCGCCCAGGATACAAAGCACTCCCATGACGTGCTGATCTTTATCCAGCAAGGGTGCCCCAACATACCACTCAGCACTTAACGCTTTTACTGGATCTGCCGTTGGAAACAATGCCTGAACTTGTCCGGGGTAGTAGCATAACGTCGCTTGATCGACCACAGACCCGCACGGTGTCCCTGGTATCTCATAAACAAAATTTGCCCCTGTTTGCTCTTTTGCCCAAAACGCTATCGTTTTCAACACTTGAGGCTGCTGACTGATAATTTCCGAAACCAAAACGTAAGGCACATCTAAAGAGGTCGCTAGATTTTGCACTAGAGCCGGAAAAAACGCTTCTCCAGCCACAGAGGCGGTTCCGGTTACGGT
>QBMH01000285.1:4623-5981 GCA_003249025.1 Leptolyngbya sp.
TTCGGATCGTTGAAGTTCTTGATAAGCCAGTTCGCTAACGGCGATTTGCGCTTGCAATGCTCGGTTAACGGATTCTAATTCCTTTGGGGTGCGTAAAGCCAAAAATTCCGGCAGCAACTCGACTAACTTCAGCGCAGTGTAGCAAGAGACTAAAGCCGTCATGGCTTTCTCAACCCCAGAGAGCCAATAAGTCGGCTGCCAAAGGGTCCAGATGTCGAGTAAATGCCCTGTGCCGCACAGCAGAATGAAGGCTCCAAACAGCACAAAGACTTTGGGAAAAGGAGTGTCCCGGCGCTGGCGAATAAAGTAAAGCAGCATGGCTGGGATAGAAAAGTAGGCAATTGCAATCAGTAGATCGCTGACGATGTGCAAACCTACAAGTGGAGATTGCCACAGGTAGCAGTGGCCGTGGGGAATGTACGGGTTAGGTGAAAAGAGATTGTTAATGATTTCCCACATAGCTTCTTCTTTTAACCTACTAAAGCAGAGTCAACCATTGGCTATGAAGGTCAAAGAATGTTCTCTGATGCCCGTAGAGGATTTACCTACACCAACCTCGGTTACAGATGTATTATTTCCATAGGTATTTTCTAAAGTTTTTATACCTTAGAGGATACCTACTGCTTTAAGAGTTCCTGAATTATCAAGCTAAGTGTTATTTGCTATACAAAATGCAAGAAAATGTTAGGTTGCTGCATGAGCGGAAAAGTGGCAGGAGTTTACCTGGGTTTTCGGGCCGCCAAGGGCTAAACCCGCTTAACCCGCTGAAGAAGGAGTGACAGTATCAACTTTCTCTCGCCAAATTTGTGCAAATCTAAGCAAGCCGCGATCGTCTAAAAAGCGCACAGCCGCGTAGATCTCTTCGAGCTTGACGGGTTCGCGCATTCCTAAAACTTTGAGAATGCCGTGGCGATCGCCATATTTTTTAACGTAGGTCTGCGATGCCTGATAAATCAGCTTTTGGGTTGCTGCATCTGCCGTCTTGCCAAACATCCCCAAGACTTTGCCGCCTCCATCCCACACCGTTTTGATGACAACTTTGCCAACTTCAGTCGCAATGGCTGTAGAAACTGGGTCAAGCACCATACTTTTCTCAGGAGGTATTTAGGAACAGGCACCACTAGCCTAATCTAAGGATCAAGCGATCGCCCAGAAAACGCCCTATTTCTCACTCAGACCGCGATCGTCTTGGGTGGGTCGGGATTGGTGAGCAGACGACCTTGTGGTGCTACATCCTGATCTCACCGCCTCTTCTATTCCTGATAACTACTGTTATCCGGAATGGGGGTTGGCAAAAAGCATTACCCACTAGGCGTTAGAGAGAATTGATTAATTGCTCATTTGGCAATTAATCAACG
>QBMH01000286.1 GCA_003249025.1 Leptolyngbya sp.
AGAGCCTATCCGGAAAATGTTAGGAGCTTACGACCGACAATCAAACAAGCGGCAATCTGAACAAATCCCTGAATTATCCAACTCAGCATTGAAGAAGCCTTCTGCTTGATGTCTCTTAGAGAAACCCGCTATGAAGATGCGATCGCGACTAACTCCCTTTGTTTTATTTTTAATCTCCCTGTCTTTGGCTGCTAGCTGCACTAATCCTGCCGTCTACATCCAAACCACGACCGAAACAGCAGCAGTTGCAGCAACCACTTCAGCCGATGCCGTTGAGCTAGGCTTTAGTGCATGGCCCGGTTGGTTTCCTTGGCAAGTCGCTCAAGAAAAAGGCTTATTTAAGTTGACCAATGCCCCGGTAGCACTGAAATGGTTTGATGGCTATTTAGAGTCCATTAGCACCCTGACTGCCAAACAAATCGACGCAAATAGCCAAACCCTTGGAGATACTTTGAACTCCATTTCGGGTGGTGCCGATCAGGTCGTGGTCTTGGTGAATGACAACTCTACCGGGAACGATAAAATCATTGTTCGATCAGGAATCACCGCGATCGCAGACCTGAAAGGAAAAAAAGTTGCCGCTGAGGAAGGCACGGTTGATCACTTTCTCCTGTTGCTAGGACTGAAAAAAGCAGGGCTGTCGCCTAAAGACATCCAATTTGTCCCCTTAGAAACAGGTAAAGCCGCCGCTGCGTTTGTGGCAGGGCAGGTAGATGCGGTTGCAGTTTTTGCCCCATTTACCACTCAGGCGCTCAAACTACCCGGCAGCAAAGAGTTATTTAGCTCAAAAGATTTTCCAGGGGCAATTTCCGATCATTTAGTGGTGACTCGCGATCTGCTCAATAAACATCCAGACCAAGTGCAATTGTTAGTCAACTCTTGGTTTGCAACCCTAGCCTATATGAAAGAAAAGCCAGCCGAAGCTTATGCAATCATGGCAAAACGAGCTGGGGTTTCCCTGGCAGAATATCAAGAATACGCCAATGGCACGCGACTATTTACGGTAGAAGAAAACCTGAAAGCCTTTCAACCTGGCAACACAATGGCTTCTCTCCTCTATGCCGCCGATGAACTTGGAAAATTCTTAATTGAAGCAGGCCTGACAAAAAACAAACCCAATACCGCCTTATTGTTTGACGATCGCTTTGTCAAAGCCTACGCCCAAAAAATGAACTATTCCAAAAATTAAAATGCTGCCCTACATCGCTGTTCCCTACCTAATAAACCCAAAGCTATGAGCCAAAGCCCTGCTCCTAATTCTATTCAGTCATACATCAAGCCCTCAACCATGAAACCTACGGTGTTTTGGCGCTTGGCTGAAGAGATCCCCCAGTCTCTTCATATCGGTCTCACCATTGCCTCGATCGCAGTACCGCTGTTTATTTGGTGGGCTGTCACCGCCTTTGGCAATATTGACCCTAAATTTTTGCCCTCCCCCGCCGATGTCGCCAAAGCGTTTGGTCGATTGTGGGGCACCCGTGAACTGCTGAAAGACACCGTAGCCAGCCTTTGGCGGGTTGGAGTCGGCTTTCTGTTAGCAGCCGCTTTTTCCATTCCCGTGGGTGTTTTGATGGGTAGTTTTCCGAGCATTCGGGCTTTCCTAGAACCCCTCTTTGGCTTAATGCGCTACATGCCTGCTCCAGCATTTATTCCACTGTTGATTTTGTATCTCGGCATTGGTGAAGCCCCAAAAATCATGCTGATTTTCATTGGTGTCTTCTTCTTCAACTCCTTGATGGTGATGGACACCGTGAAGTTTGTCCCCAAGGATTTAATTGAAGCGACCTATATGTTGGGGGGAAACCGACTCGCAGCCCTGACTCAGGTGATTGTGCCCCATGTGCTGCCAGGAATTTTAGATGCCTGTCGGATTAACCTCGCAGCCGCATGGCAACTGGTGATTGTTTCAGAACTGATTGCGGCAACGGAAGGCTTAGGTCGCCGAATTAGCGTAGCAGGACGATTCCTTAAAACCGATGAGATCTTTGTGGGGCTAATTGTCATTGGCGTAATTGGGCTGTCATTTGATCTCTTATTCCAATATCTCCTGCGCGTTTCCTGCCAATGGTCAAGCCAAAAACGTTAGCAGCAAAAGTGAATGACCAGGTGCCTAGCCTATAGCCATTCCTAGCCTCTTCAACATCGAGCAACCACCCTCTTAAGAGAATTAACTCATGTTTTTACAAATTGAAAAACTGCACAAGAACTTTAAGACCAAAAATGGATCGCTGGTGGTGTTGAAAGACATCAATATGGATATCCAGCAAGGAGAATTTATTTGCGCGGTGGGGGCTTCTGGTTCAGGCAAATCAACCTTGTTGCGCCAGATTGCAGGGTTGGATATGCCGTCAGCGGGCGAAGTTCGCGTGGATGGTAAAGCAGTCACCGGACCGGGACCCGATCGCGGCATGGTGTTTCAGCATTACACGTTGTATCCCTGGATGACGGTGCAAGAGAATACAGAATTTGGGTTGAAACTTCAGGGTGTTCCCAAACAACAGCGACGCGAACAGGCGAGTTATTATTTGAGCGTAGTGAGCTTGTCAAAATTTGCGAAGTCTTTGCCAAAAGAGCTTTCGGGTGGCATGAAACAGCGAGTCGCGATCGCCCGTGCCCTCGCATCAGAACCCAAAGTCTTGCTGATGGACGAACCCTTTGGTGCCTTAGATATCCACACCAAAGAATCCATGCATGAATTTATGATTGACCTTTGGAGGCGAACGGGTCTCACCGTTTTCATGATTACCCATGATGTGGAAGAAGCCGTATTTCTCTCCAACCGCATTTATGCTCTGGGCGCTCGTCCCGGCACCGTCAGAAAAGAAATTGTGGTGAAATTACCAGAGCGATCGTCCATGGTTAAGCGTCAGAAGGTTTTTCACGATTATCGAGATGAACTAATGGATTTGATGCGACAACATGGACAAGAATCAGTCGCCATTGCTGCTTAACCGATGTATGATCAGTGGATTTCTTGCAAGGTAGACCCTGGGCGATTCTCCATTGGAAGAGGCTACGCCAACGCTCCTGCAAGCATCTCTATCGTTCAACAGCGGCAACATTAGTATGGACGACTTCAACATCGCGAAGGACGAAGCTTTTGGCATCGTGCCCATTTTGCAGAGCGGCGATGAGCCTCGATTTTTGTTGATTCAGCATCATGCCGGACATTGGGGCTTTCCGAAAGGGCACGCAGATCCGGGCGAAACAGCGATACAAGCAGCCTGTCGTGAATTTGAGGAAGAAACAGGCATCACCCGTTTCACGTTGCTAAATGACGCATCCTTTTCAGAACAATATCCTTTTACCCGTGCCGGCAAAAAATTCAACAAAACTGTGATTTACTATCCAGCATTTGTGCAGTCGGCAATCGTCAATTGTCAGCCTGAAGAAATCAAAGATTATGATTGGCTACCCTACGATCTCGCGATTTCAAGGCTCACCTTTGATGGTGCCCGACAGGTATTAACTGACGTGCAGCAGTATCTTGAAAAAGGGACTGCATGACCTCCCGCGCTCCTAAAAATCGGACTCTAGAATTGACTGAAGCCGATCGCATTCGGTTGCGATCGCGGCTAATCTCAGAATCATCTATCTCTGGCTTTTCAGAACCACCCCAAGGAACGCTACTGGGAGACTGTTTAAAGTGGGCAACGCTCTTGCCCAGAAACTTTGTCGATCTATTGATTCTCGATCCGCCCTATAACCTGACCAAAGACTTTCACGGCAATCGATTTACCCGCCAAACCATTGAGGCTTACACACTCTGGTTTGATGACGCGATCGCCACCCTAAAACCGCTGCTCAAACCCACCGCATCCATTTACATCTGCGCCGACTGGTTCTCCTCCATTTCCACCTTTGCCGTTGCCGCCGCCCACTTCACCGTCCGCAACCGCATCACCTGGGAACGCGAAAAAGGGCGAGGAGCCAAATCTAACTGGAAAAGCTCCAGCGAAGACATCTGGTTTTGTACCATGTCCGATGCCTATACCTTTAACGTAGATGCCGTCAAACTGCGGCGCAAAGTGCTTGCCCCCTATCGCCAAAACGGACTGCCCAAAGATTGGCAAGAAACCCCCGATGGCAACTTCCGCGACACCCATCCCTCTAACCTGTGGACAGATATCACCATCCCCTTTTGGTCTATGCCCGAAAACACTGACCATCCCACCCAAAAAAGCGAAAAGCTGCTCGCTCGGCTTATCCTTGCCAGCACGAACGTTGGCGATACCGTTCTCGATCCCTTTTTGGGCAGCGGCACCACCTCCGTAGTCGCCAAAAAACTAGGCAGACAGTATCTCGGTATCGATCTCAACGAAAATTACTGTCTGTTGACAGAAAAACGTCTGGAATTGGCAGAATTGGACAAAACCATTCAGGGTTATGCAGATAGTGTCTTCTGGGAGCGCAATACGTTAGGACAGCAAAAGCTCAAAAGCTAAAATGAGGGCGAATCTTGAAGAGAACCTTACAGTCTTAAGAGTTGGGGTTTTATATATTCTGGATACGGCTCATGTTCCGTTGCTGAGCATTTTACAACAAAAGCCCAGATGACAGTTATGGCGGTGATGGAGTAAAACTAAGGCAGAGATCAAAAGTGCTGGAATCTAATACTGATGAGCGATCGCCTTGCCAAGCTAGAGAAACTACTGAAGGATGAGTATGAAAAGCTCGATGCTTTACGGGAGGGTTCAGGGCAGACACCAGACGATGAGAAGAGGATTCAGAACAATCAGAAGATTCGAGACAAGATCAAGCCTCAGATTCGAGAGTATGAGGAGGAATATCTGCGGACTTTGCAGCACGAGTCAGTAGGACTAGTTTTTGTAGAAGCTGACGCTCAAGCAACGATCGACGTTGTGGCAGCGGAAATCGATCGCGTGGAGCGCAAGGCGGAGCAATATCCAGAGGAAGTGCTTCAGCTATTGCAGGAGATTAAAGCCAAGTTGAACCAGCCAGGAACCTCTGCGGCGGCGAAACTGAAAGGTTCGCTGTCGTTGATGCCGCCGTTTGTGAATTTATCCTATGAAGGGGAATTGGATACGGAGAATTTCTTTCGTAGGAACTTTCCGACATTTATGCGGTTACTTAAAGGCGCAAAAAAGTAGATTCCTCCGATCGCCCACAGCCAGCACCGAGGCGATTGATCGGAGGAGCGCAAATTAGCGATATTCGGGTGTGGGTGGGGCGCGATGCTCAGCTTGCGACATTGGAACGGGTGTTGCCGACGCTGAAGGTTCTGGTGCTGCTGGGGCAGGGAGGCATTGGCAAAACGAGTTTGGCAGTGAAACTGCTGGATGCCGTGGGGGTAGACCGAAAGACGCAAACTCTCACGCCAGATTGTGTCTATGAGCGAGTGATTTACGTGCGGGTGCAGGAGGGCATGGGGTTTGACGGCGTGGTGCAGGAGTTGGCGCAGGGATTAGGACTGACCTTGCGAGAGTTTCAGACCCCGGAGCAGATGATCGCCCAACTGATGGCAGCGTTGCAGGAGCGGCGCTGTTTGGTGGTGCTGGATAATCTGGAAGATGCGTTGCAAGGGGGACGGGCAATTTCGCCAGAGTTGGGCAAGTTGCTCTACAGCCTGGTTGATTTTTCCCATCGGTCACAGGTGATGATCACCAGCCGGGAGAAGCCGCTGGATCTGGTCGATCCGCGTGATCCGACGGGCATTCCCGATCCGTTTTTGGTGCGGCTGGAGCCGGTGGAGGGAATTTCTGCGGAGTCGGGGATTGAGCTATTGCGGGCATTCCGGTTGCAAGACAGTGAGGCAGATTTGCGCTGGGTGGTGGAGCGGGTGGGCGGTCATGTGTTGTTGCTGACGCTGCTGGCGAAGCGGGCGCAGGGCAAACCAGGATTTTTACGCACAAATCCGCAGTTGGTGACGCGGGATGCCCGACCGATTTTGCAGGCGCAGTTGGG
>QBMH01000287.1 GCA_003249025.1 Leptolyngbya sp.
ACAAGGTTGCTTGCTATCCTACTATTTCCTACCACCACCTTGAATTAACCCTGCCCTTAGACCCCTTAAACAAGTTGGGCGGCGCATCAAGATATCGGGAGCACAGTGGGACAAACATAACGTGCCGCAGGTGCTCAAGCAGTGCTGTGCCTACCTCAATGGGCAATTCTCAAAATGAGTCTTACAAAACTGGGATGCACTCCATCTGATGGCATGATTCCGTTTATCAACAACTCATTGATTCAGATATATCGAAAGATCTAATTTGTTTAGAACCAGATCTTTAAAACTTAAAAAGCTTCCTCCTATTCAAATAAATCGACTATTATAAATAGGAGATAGTTTTTCGCCGCCTTACTAGTTAGCTGGCGAAAGCTCTATCTAAAACTCAATATTTTTAGGTTAACCAGAAAAAGGGAACCGCATAGAGCGGTTCCCTTTTTTGTGGCTATTTTCCAAAATCTTGAGTGCAGTCTATTAACCAAAAGCTACTACATCAAATTAGAGAAGCCTGATAAAAGTGCAAAACAAAACTAGTTTCTAAAGGAAACAATCCGAAATCGCCTATCGAATTATCCACTCTTCAATCAGGGCTTTTCACGTAGCAGTACGAGACGTACTCAAAAAAGTACGAATTCAAATCAAATATATCTTCTGTAAACCCTTCTGAGAAGGAGTTATAGCCTAGCAAGTAAAAACAGTTTTATTCAATATCAGAATTACTTACTCAGTAAAATTTCACGTTTTTCGTACTAATTTCTATTCCTACACTGGAGATACTTATGTCAGATCTATGCATCACTTTTTCTAAAGCAATTGATCTATTTGAACAGAATTGTTCATTAAAAAATAAAGATAGCTTGATTAAGAATTTGAAGAAATCACTTAACAGCTATATTTTTTAGGAGGTATTGGAAGAGTATCAATCGCTTTCCGCTCAAGAGTTTGAAATATTTTTGCAGACTATTCCAGTTCCGAATCTTCAAGGTTATCTAGAAGTTTTTCAAAAACAGTTTAATCTAGCGGTTGCCAATCAAAAGATTTCTGAGAATACCCGTAGAACTTATCAATATCCTCTGAAGAAATTTGTTGATTGGGCACAAGCTCAGGTCTGGTATCAAGAGTTAATTCCACCGCCAATCAATCAACCGATGCCTCGTTATCGAGGTGTGACTCGACTCAAGACGGGGCGGGGTAGAAAAGCACCCTATATGTGCAAGGAGGAGCAATTACCTAAAGGGGCAACAGTAGAAATTGCTCAGTTTAAGGAGTTTTCGACAAAGCTGGGACGTGAGGCAAAACGGAATCGTCGGGGCGAAAAAGAAATTCGGCTATCGACTTATCAAAAAGTAAAACTCCGCGCTATTCTTTGCTTTTTCGGCTGGCTGACACGCTGCAAAGGGTATGATGTGGAGTCGCTAACGCTTAGCCTCATGCTTGATTTAACTCTAGTCGAAGGCTATATCGACTGGATGGTAGACGAACGTAACTGTGGCTCTTGTGCGGGGACAACTATTTGTCAAACTGCGATTTCAATTGCCAAATTTTTATCCTCCGCTGATAGTCAGCCTGTTGTATCAGGAAAGCGTCGTCGCCGCAACTGGTCAGATGTTGCTATCATCGAGGATTTACAAGATATCGATCATGAGTGCCAGAATGACTATCGCAAAGAGAAGAAACTCACTGAGGTTGAGAAATGGGCAAAGAAGGAAATATCACATCAGCAGGCACGGGAAGTAGTACAGTGCTTGCGTCAATATTTGACGAATTGCTATCACAACAAGCGCAACCGTAGTCTCTCGGCGATCTGGTGGGACTGGCTACGCTATTTAGCTGTCAAATTACTCACCTATGGTCCGGTTCGTCAGCAGGAGTTACGGGATTTGGAGTGGGATAAAACAATATTTAGACGTAAAGATGCCCAAGGCAAAGTCTTTTATGAGGTAAAGTATGCTCCGGATTGCCACAAGGTCGGCTCGAAAACCTATGAAGCCCGCAACTATAAGCTTCCTGATATTCTCACCGCAGATTTGGATACCTGGTTTGAGTATTGGAAACCTCTCCTGGAAGAGGCTTTGAATGATAATGAGAAATGGCTCGATTTTTGGGGTCGGGATAAAGACCAGGCGGCTCGGTTGAAGGTATCGTTAGCCAATGCGAAGCAAGGCAAAGCTTGTAAAAACGTCAAGAAGCCTGTCGAAGAGTATGTTCAGTACTTGGAGAAGAAAACTACTGCGTTGCAACGTCGAATCAATAGTCGGAAGATTGCTCAACAGAATTTTACGAGCCACCAGCGAATCTTTATTTTGTGCGGGAGTCGTCAATATCCTGAAAGCTTTGGATTACCAATGGACGAGCAGAATTTTTGGTCGATGGTTACGAATGCTGTCGCGTTTGCCACTCAAGCACTCACGGATAATCCCAAACGAACGAATCCCCACTGTTTTCGGCATATCGGCGATAAGCACGTCAGGCAAATGAAGGATGGAAATCCTAAAGCGTTTGATATCTTTATCGGTCACAGCGAGACGCAGGGGGATCGCTACGCGGATCAAATCATGACTGAGTTTGAAAAAACCAAGGGTGTGATTGATAATTGGTGGGAAGACTAAGGGAGATGTTAAAGGTTCTTCCCATCCATGCGATTTTTATCCGTACTTCTTGCAATAACTCTTTCATTATTGTTGAATGTTTTGCCAACTCAAGCTGGGATGCTTCAGGATGGCAGTTTCATCCATGACCTAAAGATAGAAATAGACGGGAAATTAGGTTCAGAATTGGCTCTTAAACTTATCGATAAGGATTTATCTGCTTCGGTAAATTTAGGAAAAGGGTATTGCGAAACACGTCAAGCAGGACAGTCGCAAGAAGATTGGTTAGAAGTGGCTAAAAGACAAATAGAGGAGTTACAAAATCCTGAAATGGAACAATCCTTGTGGCTCCTGTACAAGAAAACTGCTAAAACAGCTAAATCTGTATACTGCCCAGAGTTTTCCTGAGCCATAACGATTTTCTTGCCTCAATTACTCCCAAAATTGCAGACCTAGCAAGACTAGGGAAACGATTTCCAGCACAGTATTGCACATGAAAAAAGCGATCGCCTGGTTCCTTTTGGGAGGTGAGATCGCTGCTGGTTTTGGGTGTTGGCAGGCGGTTGACGGTCTACAGCGGTCTACGGCTTGCCCACGGCTAGAATCCTTGAGTAGCAGCGCCTACACTGCCTACACGTTGCCAACGTTGGCTACACTTTTTCGCGGGTTTCGTTGGGTTTGGCGGCATATTGCAGCTTATCGTTGTCACCGCGTAGACTGCCTACAGTTTCAGAAGCTTTGACGAAAAACTCGCGGATTTCTTCCGTTGTATTCCGTCCATAAGCTCTGACATTTTGCTTGATAATTCGGGCGGTGACCCAACCGTATTTGATCGAATATTGGATCAATGGATGCAGAAACTCATGGGCTGCTGAGTAGTCTATTTCTATCGCGCCAACCTCATTTGTTTGGGTTGGTTGTGCCACGTCCAGTTTGAAAATTCGCTCCAACTTTTGCTTAGGCGTTGGCACCTCCGTCGGATAAACCTGGGGCGGCTCTGCGTAAGTCACTGGCTTCTCCTCTTCAAAAGTCACGGGTGCAGAAATTGCGGGTTGAACAATCGGCGTGAATAGATTGGGTGAGATAGCTGGGGCGGCTATGCCTTCCGCCTTCAGGTCTGCCAGTGTGGTTTGGGTGAAGACAAACGAGATCGCATCCTTTTGACCCGGTAGTTGCAGTTTGCCCTTGCCAGTCGCTTTCAAAATCCCGTTATCTAAATCAGCGATTCCCGGCTCCATTTCAGCCACCACCACCCCTTTGTCTCTCAGCCGCGCGCCTTTCTTCAAACCTACAAATTCAAGGCTTGGATCGTGCGCCACGAGGATCATGGGCAATCCTACTTTGCGAGATTCGGTTAGCGCGGTGCGGATAAACTCGTGGAGCAGGGTTTGATCTACGTTGGTGGACCAGCCTGAAAGTTCTTCACAAATGGTGCTCCTGATCTTTCCCTCTCTGAGAAGCTGTTCTAAGAATTCATCCTCTGTTACATCAGCCGACTCAAAAAATTGGTAGCGTTCTTTAATTAGCGCCAGATAGCGACCCATGAAAATTTCTACCGCGCTGTAATTCTTCCCAGCTCCGATGAGCTGCATTCCCTGCCAGCCAGCCGCATTCCCGTGAGGATTAAGAACCGCGACCTGTTGCCCATGCTTTAATTTGTCAGCGGCGATCGCCCTGACCATTGACGTTTTGCCCGACCCTTGACCACCCCAGATCAAGGAATTCTGAAGCCGGAAATAGTGCATAAGCCCTTGCAGGTCTTTAGATTCATCGGTTTCGGGTGGCGGCTCCGCTGACTTCATTGTGTCCGGCTGATGCCCTCTGCCTTTCATCTGCGGGTCAAAAAAGCGATGCCCGTCATCGTCTGTTTCAGTTTCATCTTCTAACAGATCATCCAGGTCGTCCCCGTAGTATTCTTCGAGCAATACCCACCCCGCATGATTGATCGGCACCCCTTTCTTTGCAGCATGGAGTAGTTGTTCCGCACACGCCTCTTTGCCAAAAGCAGCCTAGATAGGATTTAAGGTTTTTTCCTTTTGCGGCTACGGCTCCCCCGTTGTGAACAATGGCGTATTCTGCGCGATCGCAAGAATCCCATTGCCGTTTCTGCAACCAGGCGATCGCGGGAATGGCAACCACCACGCCTAAAACGACATTGAACGCTGCGAGAGCGCATCCCAAGCAAACAGCGCCTACCATTTTTACCGCCGTGCTATCGCACTCTTCCATCGCCGCATGAGCGGTTTTTTCTGCCCATTCTTCTGAAGTGTCATACATGGGGTTAAGCCTCGGTTTTGGGGAATATTTCGGGAACGACCGCGAGAGTGAAACGCACCAGTCCATCCACAAGGAACAGCACTGAAAGCATTAGCAGGACGTTAAGCCAATCGATTTTTCCAAACTGAAGGGTGATCAAATACCCCAGGAACGTAAAGGGGTTACCATCTTTGACGGGCGGCTCGGCGATAAAGCAAACAACCAGTTCAAAGGCATAAACAACATTCCGGGCTGTTGAGAGGTTTTTGTAAAGCTTCAGTGGATGCTCGTTGTAACTGCGTTTCAGGCTCCTCACGGCTCTAGGGTCGTGCCGGGTCACTTTGAAGGTCGCCCAATTTTTCCAAGCGGCGATCGTTTGGCGCATCCGCACCGGGTTACGCCGGTAGAAATAGGGTGTTAGCTCAATGACTTGGAAAATGGCGTAGAGCATGGAGCCAAGCAGGGCAGCGTAGAAATTGGCAACCCACAGGAAGAAGCCGCCGATACCGGGCAAGGAAAACAGAAAGCGGGAAATCTCAGCGAAATCTACTTTTGTAGCAATGACTTTGATAAAGGTGATAAACGGCTGAACATTCCAGAAAAGAGCTAGCGCCACTAGGCTACCGAGCAGGAAACAATAGATCAGCAGCAACAGACTCCAGCCGCCTCTCTCTTCTTCGTCTCCTTGCTGATCCTTCGGCTCTTGGGGTTTGTCAGTGTCGGCTTGCTTTTCCTTGCTTTTCCAGACCCGAAATTTGCGTTTGCGTTGATCTTTGCGTTGGGCTGCGGTTTGGGTCATGGGTTCAAATCTTTAATTTCAATTTCAAAACTGCGGAGATATACGGCGATCGCCATTAAAGGCTCTACTACTGGGGCGATCAGGGCGATAACAATGAAACAAGCCACGACGGTTAGCCCGGTTGCCAGCCAAGCGATCGCGGTTCCGGTTTGCACCAGTGCGCGGCGGTGCTTAGAGCCTATCCGAAAAGTCAGTAAGAGTGAGATTAAATCCTATGTTGATATAAAA
>QBMH01000288.1 GCA_003249025.1 Leptolyngbya sp.
TTTTATATCAACATAGGATTTAATCTAACTCTTACTGACTTTTCGGATAGGCTCTAAGGCGAAGCAAAAGTTAAACAGAATTAGTCACGAAGTCAGCATGGCGATCGCTCGTGGGGTATCAGTCTCCACTCATCGCACGATGTTCATTGTGCTGCTGTCGTTAGTGGTAGGCATTTGTATTAAGGCGATCGGTGTGTTGCTGGTGAGTGCGTTTGGGGTAATTCCAGCCTGTGCCGCGCAACTGCTAAGTCGCATATTCACCCATTCGCTTAAGTTCAAAGGAAACTCAGTGAACAGAAGCAAATTTATCGGTATTGCCAGCGGAACAGCACTTGCAGCCGGGACAACATCTTATTTGTTGAGCGATCGAAGCAATCTTTTAAGGGCAGACATCAACCTAACAGACAGTAAAAACGCAATGCTTAAGCCAGACGAAGCAGAGATTTTGTTTCTCGCCTCGCTCGCGCCGAGTGGTCATAATACGCAGCCGTGGTTTGTTCAATATCTCGAACCTTATCACTGGATTATCGGCAACGATAAAAATAAATGGCTGCCTGCCGTTGACCCGACTCAGAGAGAAACGATGCTATCGATCGGCGCGTTCCTGCAAAATCTAGACTATGCTGCCAGTGCATTCGGCTACGTCTGCGATTGGACTTTACTCGCTACAACCAATCAAGACGATCGGGTGATGTCAGTAAAACTGCTCAAAGAAGCATCGAAAAATGCTTTTGACATCGCAAAAATTAAAAGCCGCCGCACGGTTCGATCCAATTTTTTGAGTGATGTGCTGAAACCAGAAGACCTCAAATATTTGGTCAATTCAGAACCGAAATTTATCCATTATCTGCCTACGACCAGCAAAGAAAGTCAATTTATAAACGAACAAACGATCGCAGCCAACCGCCTGCAATCCCATCGCGACCCGGCGCAGCAGGAGTTAGCCAACTGGATCAGATTCTCTAGTAAAGATGCCGAGAAGTATCGTGATGGGCTGACCACAGCAAGCATGGAAATAGAAGGAATTTCTGGCTGGGTAGTGCGGAATTTTTACGACAAAGACAATGTGATGAAAAAGGATTTCAGGGAGCGCGGCATTGATACCGTTAAACAGGAAGTGTCGGCATCGGCAGGTTGGATTCTGATTACGAGTAAGGACAATTCAGTAGCAGCATTTCTGGAAACGGGTAGACGAATGCAGCGACTGTTCCTAAAAGTGCGAGAAAAAGGCATTGCCATCCATCCGATGACCCAGATATTGGAAGAAGCTTCAACCAGACAAACGCTAAATCAATCGATTGGGATCAATGAAAGTATTCAATTTATCTTGCGATCGGGCTACGTGAAGAATTATCCGCAACCAGTCTCACTCCGCCGACCGATTGACTGGTTTATACGTACGTGATGAAACAATTTACTTGAAGTCAATTTCTGACTAATCAATATAAAACGATATTTAAAAAATCACATCTATGTACACCAGTACATTATCAAATAAATCACCGCTAAAGTTCTTTCTACTGGTTTTTGCTCTTGCTATTCCAGTATGGGTTATTGAACCAATGGTCAAAGTTAAAGGACTTCCACTGGATCTTCCTATTACTGACCTTATAGCTACCTTTATACCGTTAATAGCTGCTTGCATTCTTGTTTATAAAGAAGAAGGGCTTGGTAGCGTTAAAAAACTGCTGAAAAGAGTATTCGATTTTTCAAGAATCAGACCAAAAATCTGGTATTTGTCTCTTATTTTCTTGATGCCAATCATATATTTATTGATTTATGGAGTAATGCAACTGTTTAGACTGCCACTGCCTGTAGAAGTGGAAATTCCATCTTTAAATAACGTGCTAATTTTTGTGATCATCTTTATTGGTGCTACAGGTGAAGAAGTCGGCTGGTCGGGATATGCCGTTGATGCTCTGCAAGAACGATGGTCTGCACTAACAACCGCCATCACTATAGGCTTGGTGTGGGCGCTATTGCATTACCCATCAATTATTCAACAGGGTCACGATTTGATATGGATAGCATGGGCAACTCTCGGTCTTGTTGGTATGCGAATACTGATTGTTTGGCTTTATAACAACACTGGAAAAAGTGTATTTGCGTGCATTCTATTTCACAGCATAGCGAATATTGGTAGGATTTTATTTCCAAAAGATCAAACCCATAATCCTCTAGTTGACTATCCTGACATTCACTATTCAATCATTGCGATCGCCGCTGTTATTGTCATCTTTCTGTGGGGATCAAAGACATTAGCTCGATATAGATATACGCAAGACTCTCAACAACTTAATCAAAATAATCTGTCATGAACAAACTAAAGCTTTCTGGTCTATTACTCTTAGGTGTCATCTTGCTGTGGAAGTTTGGTAGAGAAAACCCTCAAATAGTGACTGAGTGAGCAGGGCAACATGAATATTTATCATTATTTTTGGAAGAATTCTATGCTTCAAATTTATCTTCGCCAGTGGGAGAATCATCACTTCATCCCCTCGTTTGTTGGTCTTATCTATCTCCTTTTTTGGGGAATATGGCTGCCAAGCTCGTCGGCGACAGGTACAAGTCTACCAACGCAAACACCTCAGCTTGAAACCACTACCGTAGCTGCAACTGCGACGAGTCAATCTCCACCTTCTGCAACTGCCACCTCGTCTTTCCCATCAGATCAGGACATTATTTCCAAAGCTGACACCTACCTGAGTAAGCTGACCAAAGCGAGACTCTTTAGCGGGGCAGTGCTGATGGCGCGAAACGGCAAAGTTCTGGTCAGACAGGGGTATGGCGAAGCAGACCGCAAAAGGCATATAGGGAACACGGCGCAAACGAAATTTCGCCTCGGTTCACTGACGAAGCAGTTCACGGCGATGGCGATCCTCATTTTGCAGGCACAGGGCAAACTCAACGTGCGCGATCGCATCTGCCCGTATCTTCCAAACTGTCCGATCTCATGGCAGGCAATCACGATTCATCAACTCTTGACCCATACCTCTGGCATCCCAGATTTCACCCGGTTCCCAGACTACCAGACCACCCAAGGATTGCCGTCGTCTCCCACCCAAACGATCGCCCGGTTCAAAGAGAAACCGCTGAATTTCCAGCCGGGGGAAAAGTTTAGCTACAGCAACTCTGGCTATGTTGTGCTGGGCGCTATTGTTGAGCAGGCATCTGGTAAAAGTTATGAGGCATTCCTAAAAGATCATATTTTTGTTCCGTTGCAGATGGTCAATTCGGGCTACGACCACAACAATGGCGATCTCGCTGTTGGCTATCGTGACCAGACGAGCGTGGCTGATTTCATTGATATGTCTATCCCCTATGCAGCCGGTGGTTTGTACTCCACCGTGGAAGACCTCTACCGTTGGGATCAGGCATTGTACACAGATAAACTGATTCCGAAAAGCCTGCGAGACCAGATGTTCACTCCTTTCGGCGGTTTTGGTTATGGCTATGGTTGGGGTATCGGCAAGGAAGGCGATCGCCCAGTGGCTAGTCACATCGGCGGCGTTCAAGGCTTCAGCAGCTCTATTGCTCGCTACCCTAATGACAAGGTTGTCATTAGGGTAGCGAGCAATAGAGAAGATGTAAATTCTGGAACGATCGGCGTTCAGCTTGCCAAGATGTTTTTTGGGGAGAAGTAAACCAAATTCATCACTGTGATGGTGAACAAAGTTCTAACTGGTAATCTGCAAGCTTAGGTAGCTGGCAAGGAAAAATAGGTGTATTTTTGACTATGATTTAGACCCTATTTAATCAATTTGTTCAGGAAACATAACAACCCCCTATCACTGTAGTGACAGAAGTTAAAGTTGTTAACTCAAATCTAAAAGGGTACTAAACATTATCAATGTTCGCATTAATCTTTCTGCATAAGGGTAATCAAATGACATTCATACAGGCTTGGAGATTCATTACATTGATGTTGGCTTCATTTAGCCTCAGTTTGTCGATGACCCATTTGCTAGAGTTGCCGCAAAGAATGCGGTTTGATCAACAACTTTGGGTGAAAGTAACGGTTTTTGAAAATATTTATAAGCTGTTTGGCTCAGTCGGCGCAGTTTTTGAAATTACAGCAATTCTGACGGCAATTGTGCTGGTATTTTTGGTTCGTAAGCGGGGTTCAACTTTTTACTGGACGTTGAGCGGAGCGATGCTCTTGGTGCTGGCGTTTCTCAGTTGGATCATATTTGTTGCGCCAATGAATGCTGAATTCGCCAAATGGTTGACAAACGGCGTTCCAGCAGATTGGACACGGTATCGGGATCAATGGGAGTATGCACACGCACTCAACGCCTTGATCAAAATTATGGGGCTAAGTTTGCTCGTGATTTCTGTGCTTGTTGAAACGCCGAAAAAGAGAGCAATCCATTCTGATCCTCATTCTGAAAAGCTGCGCCAACAAGAGTAAGGGTCGTTTAAATCTGGCAGATGCGAACCCTTAACAGTATCGGAAGTATTAGGCGGACTGCTGCTGTGAAGGGAAATTGAAAACAGATAACTGCTTAGCACAACATGGAAAGTAGAACTAAATTGACGCTGATTAAGAGCATTCACACGTTGATATGGATATTCTTCAATGTTGTGATTTTCTATATGCTGTACGCCGCGATCGCTCATAAGCTCGATCGCTGGCTCTGGATCGGGTATGGATTTGTATTCCTAGAAGGACTCATCCTACTCACGTTCAAATCCCACTGCCCATTAAATCTGCTTGCCCGAAAATACACCAATTCCACGAAGGACAATTTTGATATTTATCTTCCCAGTTGGCTCGCCAAGTACACGAAGCTAATTTATACCACTATTTTTGCGATCATTCTCATCATCACCATCTATCAAATTCTGAATTAAATAACAAACATAGGTAAATATCATGTGGATAAAATGGATTGCAATTATTGGTGTTTTAATTCTAGTTTGCATTGGACTTGCCATCATTTACGGTGGCTATCGGTGGCAGATAGATACTGATAAATTACGCGCCAAATTAACAAGTGGACGGCGAACTATTGAGCCAAAAAACTACGATCCAAAAGAGCTTGAAGGTTTACCAGCCCCCGTACAGCGATTTTTTCGGACAGTTCTTAAGGATGGACAAGCGATCGTGGCTGCGGTCAAGCTCTCCCAGCAAGGACAGTTCAACCTGAATGAAAAGGAGGATCAGTGGAGTCCGTTTACCGCCACGCAAGTTGTGACAACTCAACGGTTAGGGTTTGATTGGGATGCCCGCATCCAGATGGCTCCAGGGCTGAATGCCTTTGTCCATGATACCTATCTGTTAGGAGAAGGCAGCTTACACGCCTCATTGCTCGGTCTTTTCACCGTTGCAAAAATGAGCGGTGCGCCTGAAAACAATCAAGGTGAATTATTGCGGTTCTTTGCTGAAGCTCTTTGGTATCCGACTGCACTCTTACCCAGCCAGGGAGTTCGCTGGGAGCCGATTGATGACAATGCTGCTCGCGCGAATCTGACCGACGGTGCAACAACGGCATCCGCTGTGTTTCAATTTCATGCTGAAGGGACGATCGCCACGTTTCGGGCGGATGCTCGTTACCGCGACAAACTCACTGCGATGCCTTGGGGCGGCAGATTTTGGGACTATGCAGTGCGCGATGGCATGCTGATTCCTTTAGAAGGCGAGGTGGGATGGGAGTATCCAGAAGGTATGCGGCTCTATTTCAAAGGACGAACTACAGAGATTAACTATGAGTTTGCGCTATGAGTATGTAGGAATACTTCTGGATCGCTCCAGCCTAGAGGTATAGCAGCCGCCATATATATTAGGACGCTGCTTGTTTGAGAACGGTGTCGATTGCATCGTGAAGAGTATGGGATTCGC
>QBMH01000289.1 GCA_003249025.1 Leptolyngbya sp.
CATACAGACTGGCGCTCAACGCGCTGTAAGGTTGTCGTCATGGTTCTATGAGTGCAAGATAAATTGGATATAAATCAGGTGACTTCCGTCCCCTGTGTATATAATGTAACAACAATTTGAGCATTTGTAAAGAAAGTTAGGCGATTGTAACTATCATTCTCATTTTCAAGGAGATTGGGGTGTTCGAGTCCTTAGCAGTTTTTGTCGAATTGCCGTCACACCACGCGATTCTGGCGAATGCACTCGGCATACCAGCGAAAACTGGCTTTGGGTGTGCGCTGTTGGGTCTGGAAGTTATTGTAAAGAACTCCAAAGCGGCGATCGTAGCCCCATGCCCATTCAAAGTTATCCATCAGGCTCCAGAGAAAATATCCGTTGAGTGGATATCCTTCGGCAACGGCACGATGGGCAGATTGTAAATATTGACGGAGATATAGAATGCGATCACTGTCCAGAATCTCGCCCTGCTGAGTCAGTTCATCCTGAGCAGCACAACCATTTTCGGTGATCAATAGTGGCAATTCTGGACGCTTTAGCACGTCTGCCACATGTCTCACTGCCCAGTAGATTGACTCTGGCACTACCCACAGCCAAGGCATATGCATGCAGGGATAGCCTTTGGGATAATCGACATACTCATAACCGGGTGCATTTTGGCTGGCGCGAACGTGGCTTCCGGTATAAATATTCAGTCCAAGCACATCCAAAGGCTGATGGATTGTCTCCAGATCACCCGAACGAATCACAGGAGCCTCTCTGCCTAAGCTTTGCAAAAAAACTTCGTCATATTGCCCTGTCAATGCCGGAAAAATGATGCCTCCATTCACCCAGCTAGTGTGAAATGCCTGTTGAGCCGCAACAATATCGGCTGGTGATTCTGTCAGCGGCACGGTGATTGCAGGATTATCGACTAAAGCAATGGAGCAGGGGCGGGGCGATGCGGCACGAATTGCCTGACAGCCTAGCCCATGTGCCAATAAAGCGTGATGGGAGGTTTGCCAGATATCTTTTTTACGCCCAACGCGCGAGCCAGGAGCCATTTCGGGCACCTTACCTACGTCATAGCCGAGATGGGTAAAGCAGGCGATTTCATTCAGGGTCATCCAGTTGGCAACGCGATCGCCCAACCGCTGGACTGTAGCGGTGCAATAGTCGGCAAAATCCTTTGCCATTTCTCGACTGCGCCACGATCCATAACGCTTTTCTAAGGCTTGGGGGCTATCCCAGTGAAACAGCGTGACGTGGGGAGTAATGCCATTTTTCAATAGGCGATCGCACAGCCTCCGGTAAAAATCTATACCCGTTTCATTGACCTGACCCCGTCCATCTGGAATCACCCTTGACCAAGCAATACTGAAGCGATAGTGTTTCACGCCCAGTTCCGCCAGCCACTTCACATCGCTTTCGTAGCGGTGATAGTGATCGTTAGCAATGGCACCAGTATCCCCATTCACGGTGCGCCCCGGAATACTGCTAAACACATCCCAAACGCTCGGCTTGCGTCCGCCTTCTTTAGCTGCGCCTTCAATCTGGTATGCCGAGGTTGCTGTGCCCCAGAGAAAATCAGGCGGAAATTGGTAGCTAATCATTCCAGTTGCTTGAATACTGCGATGGATTCTTTTTTTATTGAACGTTTGCTTGCACTGGAGACAGAAATACCTCTGGCTCCCATTCCGAGCTTTACCGTGTTTGTGTGGGCTGGAATGAACGCAGAGTAGACATTCTAAGTAGAAGGGCGAAATTAATGCTAACCCAAATTACCGGGTTTTGACTCCGCGTTCGATTGAGCGCTCACGCCGAAGTGTCAACTCTCTTTCTACAAGGATATTGAGCATTTCGACTTCGCTCAATGCGTTTTATAAGAATTGCATCCGCCTACTCAATAGGTCTTGCTTGAGAGTAAATATCTCTCCACTTTACCTAAACCACAAGGCTTTGATGCACTACCAACATCACCGCTTGATATTTCCAAAAAACTCTTTAGCTATCACCTCATATCAAAGGTTTCTTACGAAAAGAGATTGAATCGCTGCAATTGAGCTTCTACTAAAGCGGGTAAGGTTTTGTGGAGTTGAGATTTATCTTTAAATGGCAGCCGTTGCTGGCTAGCCAAATCGAGCGGAAACTGTCCCGGCAAATTGGTTCGTTCCATTTGAGCAACTAAAATCTGCTCAGATCGTTTGCTATGTAAGGCATACCCAACTTCTACACAAACTGTCGGGCTGAGCAAGACTTGGTTAGGAACAGCAGGATTGGGGGCGATCGCCGTAGTGTCAGCAACAAATAGTAAACTCTGACGTAGCGATCGCATTAGGGTACTGTCTAGCCGGACTGGACCATCAGTGAGGCGATGCGATTCTTTGAGGGCGATCGGCAAGCGCGATTTTTGATTCAGCTTCTCGATAACAGACTGCAACTCATCCCGCAGCAACTCGCTCGATTCAGGAAACTCTGTCTGATAGCAAAAATAAATAATTGGCTCTAAATGAGCCATCACTTCCTGCTTAGCAAAATAAATTTCATGGCTGCGGAGGTCGATATTGGCGATAGTATACCCGCTGCTGCCTTCAATATAAAACTCGGTAGAATCGCCTTGCAGATAGCGCTGAAACCATTCTGACTGGCTGACTTCCTCGATATCATCCAAAAAATCTGCCCGCAAGCCCGATTTCAACAAACTATTTCGGCTCAAACGCAAATCATGGGGACGTTTTTCTAGCTCTTTAATTGGCTCATATTCTCGGAGATACCACGCTTTCAGAGCAATAATCGCCATGGTGCGCTCTTTCCTTCCAGTTTAAAACTACAACAGCACCCAAATTCTACTCTCTGAGTGATTTCCTCTCGTTCATTCATTGTATCTAGAGCTGAACTGATTGAACACTTTATTCAGTCAAGGAATCAGTTAAAGAACTCCCTAGTTTCCAAATGAGGAGATATCAAATTTCGGTTGGGCGCTGGAGTAGTCGAGCGAGACAGATATGGAGTAAAACAGCACTTTCACCTCTCAATGAACTTGAACATTGGCTGTTTGATCTGCCAGGGAGGCTTTCTGCCTCACCTAATACAATACCAACCTCTCTATTGGGGATCAAGCATATGCAACTAAAGTTCATTCTTGTTCCATAAAGTATATAAAGGCAGACCTATTTGCTTAAGTTTCAAAAAGCTATTAATCCAGGGTTATTTCATTCTAGATTTAAGCAACAAATTTAGGTGTTTTTAGCCGTCGTGAGATAGAAGCCTTGAAACCTAAAATGACGCATTCTCGTAAATACATAAAATGTCAGATTTTAGAATGAAACAGCCCTGCTATTAATCTAGCAGTGAAATCTCAGGGGGTTGAAAGGACTGAAAGCCTCTATAGTTCCGTTAGAAACCCTGTCGGCAAGGGTAAAGGTTTATCTTGCCGTGCTAGATCGTTGATTGGAAATTAGTCTAGCGATCGTCTAAACTGAGTTTACAATTACCATTTTCTTAACAGAAAACTTTCTTTTTCGTTTGAATTAATCCGTTTAATTTCCGAAGACTTTTTCAAGAAAAAATCAAGCTTCTCAGCATGAATTGATACTAAAACTTTCAGTTTCTTAATTCTAAGAATCCAGCTTCTTATATAACATTAAATAGTCAAAAGCTTGACCCGTATATCGTCCAAACCGTTTGAGGTTTGAGCTATCTTTGCTACTCTAAAGAAAACTAGTTCTTTTGTTTGCCAGTCGATCGCAACGAGTGCTGCGGATGCACTTACTTTGGAGTTATTGCATCAAGCGATCACAGCCTTTAGCACTGACATCACTCTCGCTAAGCACCCAGAAACATAATTTTTTAGCAATAGCAAATTTTTAGCAATAGGGAGAAATATCTTCGCCACACTCATCCGCCAAGTAACAGAGGGAACGAAAACGCAACCCAACTACTTGATCATAAAACGGATTGAGCTTGCACAAGGGGGGAATGTGCAAAATGGTGCGCCCAGCAAATTTAATCGTGCGCTCAAACGGGCATTGAGCGGGGATCACTGAACAGAGGACATGAGCAGTGTCGCGATCGCAGATTTCAATCCCATCTAACCACTGACGGATTGGTTTCAATGGTGCAAACGATACTTTCAACGATGGTTGAACTGGTGCTTGAGACTTGACTGGAATTTCAGACGCAATCCAAATAAAGCGATCAGCTTGAGGCGATTCAGTCTCGTAGTGAGAGCGTTCCATACAGTGTTTTCCTCACTTTTTGGGGGGAATGTACCCGGTACTAGCTACACAAGTTCAGTCAAAAATTACTGGACAAACTGAATATAATTGTGAGCTTCTATAGTCTAGTAACAACGAGCAGCGATCGTGTTCAGGATATTTGAGATCGAAAGGTCGGATTTCTTTACCTGACAATGTCATATTGCCCAGAACACTCAAGCTTTTGATGAGCAAAAATACTGAAATTTTGATAACCCTCCAGTTGAACCCCTGAACCATACTGAATAAATGATGGAAGAGTATGTTCTCTGCAATACAGAAATTCTGTGAATTAAAACAGTCTGATCCCTCCAGCTTGACCTGATTCTGTAATGATCTGTAGCACTGCGATCTCTCTGAGACATTTATGTTGCAAAATAGCGCTACAGCACTTTGTTCATGGGCAATACCGGAAAACCTATGCAATCCTATCAAGCCCCCGCTTCGGAATCTGAACCCCGTACTCGTATCCTCAAATCTGCATTAAAACTCTTTGCTCGACAGGGATATGATGGCACAACTACACGAGATTTGGCAGAAGCGGCGGGTGTAGCAGAGGGCACCTTATTTCGTCATTTCAGTAACAAAAAAGCGATTTTGATTGAGGTCGCAACTCAAGGCTGGATCGATATTCTGACCGATTTGTTAACGGAACTGAGCGGTATGGGTAGCTATAAAGCAGTGGCGCAGGTGATGCGACGACGAATGCTGCACCTCCACGAAAACGCCGATATGCTCAAGGTTTGCTTCATGGAAGCCCAGTTTCACCCAGATTTGCGCGATCGCATTCAAACCGAAGTGATCGAAAAAATGACCGATGTGGCTGAAGCTTTTTTTCAGACTGCCATGGATCAAGGCGTGTATCGCCCGATGAATCCTAAAATGGTGGCGCGGGTATTTTTAGGAATGTTTGCAGTTGCTGGATTTAGCCAAAGCACGGTGATGTCTCCCGGAGCCGCCGCCGCCGAAATGCAAGAACTGGCAGAAGCCTTGTCAGAGATCTTTTTAAATGGGGTGCTGGTCAAGGACGAACATGCCCATTAAACAGTAGGATGAGAGGCGACATTTGCATTCGCTGCGATCGTGCAACCCTTTAACACTTCTCTTTCCGAAACGCTCAAAGCACGACGAGAAAGGCTATCGCGATTAGTCGATTTCCCGATCGCCCTATGGTCGGGGCGTAGCAATGCGCGCAACTTTCCGGCGAATACCTATCCCTTTCGGGCAAGTAGCCACTTTCTCTACTTTGGCGGTTTGCCTTTGGAGAATGCCGTAATTCGGTTGGAGCAAGGCAAGCTAACGCTGTTTATGGATGATGCCAGTCCAGCAAGTGCGTTGTGGCATGGAGAGTCGCCCACGCGAGACGCGATCGCCCAACAAATCGGAGCAAATGCCGCCTATCCGTTGGCAGAGTTGGCAGCTAAGGTAAGCAACTGCGCCACGGTGCTGGTGCAAGATCTGGCGACTCGCCTAGAACAAGCTCAAGTATTGAATCGGGCGATCGCTCCCGCTCCTCAAGCCTATCCGTTAGGCAGAAGTATATAGAAACATGACTGGGCTTGAGTTTTGGGGAGC
>QBMH01000028.1 GCA_003249025.1 Leptolyngbya sp.
GAACTCTAGCCCAATGTCACTACCTCACTCAAAAATGGGCGAACCGTGAGTTATTAATACTCATCTTTAAAGATAGAAGAGCCAGATCTTTTGGAAGATCTGGCTCTTTTTTAGAGAAATTGTAGGCAGAGATCGCTAAAAGCGTTTGATAATCGCCTCAGCAAACTCAGAACATTTCAAGGGCGGCTCCACGGGCGGCTCCATCAATCGGGCTAAATCGTAAGTTACCTCACGATTAGAGATTGCTTCACCCAAGCCTTTTTTAATCAGATCGGCGGCTTCTTGCCAGCCCATATATTCCAGCATCATCACGCCAGAGAGAATCAACGAGCCAGGATTAACTCGATCCAAGCCAGCATGTTTAGGTGCGGTGCCGTGGGTTGCTTCAAAAATAGCGCAGGAGTCGCCAATATTGGCTCCCGGTCCCATTCCTAACCCACCCACTATCGCCGCTGCCGCATCCGAGAGATAATCGCCATTCAGGTTCATGGTTGCCAAAATGGAGTATTCATCTGGACGGGTTTGAATTTGCTGAAAGATACTGTCGGCAATGCGATCGTTCACCATCACCTTTTCTTTCCACTTGCCATTTCCGTGGCTTTCTCCAATGGCATCCAGCACTTGCTTCACTTCCTGGCAGATAACATCTCGTTTTTCAACGGTCAATCCATCGAAGCCGGGGTCAATCATCCGAGCATTGTCTTCGAGGGAAAGCTCTGGATTTTTTGCCTGATTGCCTAAAATCCAAGATTCCCGCTCCGTAACGCACTCTGCCCGAAATTCACTGGTTGCCAGCTCATAGCCCCAATCGCGGAATGCCCCTTCGGTATATTTCATGATGTTGCCCTTATGTACTAAGGTCACCATTTGTTTGTTTTTGGGTAGTCTCAAGGCATGTTGCATGGCACGGCGCACTAGGCGCTGAGATCCCATTTTGCTAATGGGTTTGATGCCAATACCTGAATCTAGAGGAATCTGTTTTTTGCCATGTTCGGGAGTGCCAGGGATGAAATCTTCATTGAGAATTTTGATTAGGCGATCGCACATTTCCGTGCCCTGCTTCCACTCAATCCCCAGATAAATATCCTCTGTATTTTCCCGATAAATAATCAAGTCTAGCTTTTCAGGCGTTTTGTGGGGCGAAGGAGTGCCTTCATAATAGCGACAGGGACGAATGCACGTATACAGATCAAAAATTTGGCGGAGTGCGACATTCAGCGATCGAATTCCGCCACCAATCGGTGTGGTCAACGGTCCTTTAATTGCCACGCCGTAGGTTTTAATTGCGGTCAGCGTGTCCTCAGGCAAATATTGATAGGTGCCATACAGTTCGCAGGCTTCATCCCCGGTGTAAACCTTGAACCAGGAAATTTTGCGTTTTCCCCCATAAGCACTCGCCACCGCCGCATCAAAGACTTTCTGAGAAGCGGGCCATAGGTCAATTCCGGTTCCATCCCCCCGAATAAACGGAATGATCGGGTCATCTGGAACTACAGGCTCTCCATTTTTGAATGTAATTGTAGAACCCGTAGTTGGAGGGCTAATCTTTTCGTAAGTCATTGCTGTCGCTCCAATATAACGGCAGGCAATCGTCGGGTCAGTGACTAACAATTTAAGTGACCTGCTTCATGCCGCTCGGTTAGGTTATCTCAAGTTGGGAACTGTGAACTGTCTTTTTTGAGCAGATTGCAAAATTCCTACTAAAAAATATTCTTTGGCACAAGACAGAAAGGGGATGCCCAAATCGATTAGCTACTTTTTTGCTATCCAATTTCAGGCTTCCTTTAAGAAAAAGTGTCAGATAGCTATAAAGTTCGCGAGTCTCTGGGAATGCTAAATAAATCAAGCAGAACAATTGCTGAAATGTTGTTCGTACAGGCTCAAAAAGTGTCAGTTAATATGATTTTCGCGTGATCTACCATACAGGAAATTCAGATGAAACGAGTACTCGTGGTTGATGATGACACGACTTTGCGAATGGCGCTAACGCGTTACTTAGAAAAGCGAGGCTACCTAGTTCAAAGTGTAGGGTCAGCAACAGAAGCTCTGAGTGCAGTTGAAGCAGATCCGCCGGATCTAATTGTGTCGGATGTGATGATGCCTGAAATGGATGGGTTTGAGTTTTGCCGTCGATTGCGGGCAACGCGCACTGGGCAACTGGTTCCATTTATATTTCTCTCCAGTAAGGGGGAAGTGGAAGCCCGCATCCAAGGGCATTCTATGGGAGCTGATGACTATTTGATGAAGCCATTTGAACCTCTTGAACTATTGGCAAAAATTGAGGCGCAATTGGAGCGATCGCGCCGGATTCATTCTGAAATTGTGCGGCTGATGCAAAAGTCAGATTTAGAGAACTCAACCAGTCCGGTGTCACCGCAGCCTGTCTTACCGCTTACTCCAGCCGAGGAAAAAGTGTTTTGGGAAGTCGTGCAGGGCTTAACCAATAAGCAAATAGGCGATCGCCTATTTGTCAGTCCCCGCACCGTGCAAACCCATTTGAGCAATATTCTGAACAAACTTGATCTGGAAAATCGCTCTCAACTGGTTCGGTTTGCGTTTGAGCGAGGCTATAAGCCACGGATTACGGAACAAGCGTAATTAATCGCTTCTCAAAGCCGCGATCGGATCAAGCTGAGCCGCATTTCGAGCGGGAATCACGCCAGCGATTAATCCCACCGTCGTAGATAGCACAAGACCAGCGGCGATCGCCCACAGTGAGATTACAAAAGGAAAGCGAAAGAGTTGAGCGGCAGCAAAGGCTAACCCGACCCCTAGCGCAATTCCGATCGCACCCCCGATGATCGACACGACGATCGCTTCCGTCAAAAACTGACTGAGTACGGCACTGTTGGTGGCTCCGACCGCTTTACGGATGCCAATCTCGCGGGTGCGCTCCACCACAGACACCAGCATAATGTTGGCAATCCCGATTCCGCCGACAACCAGGGAAATACCTGCGATCGCTCCCACCATGACCGTAAATAAGCCCACGATGTTACCAAAGGCATTAATGATATCAATTTGATTACTCAGCCGGAAGTCATCGGGTTGAGGCGGGTAGATATTATGCCGAATTCGCAGCAGATTGGTCACTTGAAATTGAGCCGCTTCCAGTTGAGCATCGTCTTCAGCCTGGAGCCAAAACCCACTAACGGCAATGCCATTAATTGCATTATTGCCCACAATTCGAGAAGACATGTTGGTGAGGGGAATATAAACGCGATCGTCCTGATCCTGTCCACCCACTGAGCCTTTCGACTCCATCACTCCAATGACCCTATAGCTACCCCCTTGAATACGAATACTGGTTCCCACAGCACTGCCGCACGCTCCAAATAGGTCATCTCGCACCTTGCTGCCCAAAACCGTCACAGGGTTGGCAGCATCTAAATCGTCTTGGCTAAAAAATTGCCCCGTTTGAGGGTGAATGTTTTTCACATCTGAGTAGTTCAAATCAACCCCTAAAAGGCTGGTTGATGTATTTTGCCCTGAATACACAACCTGAGTAGAACGCTGAAGAAACGCGGTAACGGCTTTAGCAGCGGGGGCTTGTTCGGCAACTGCCTTGGCATCTTCCCAGGTTAACGTTGATGCAGAACCGCTTCCTTGGCTAATGCCACCAGAACGAGCAACCCCCGACAAGACCAGCATCACGTTCGATCCCAAGGCTTGAATTTGCTGCTCGGTTGCTTTTTGAACGCCTTGTCCTACTGAAGTGACTGTAATCACGGAAGCAATGCCAATCACGACCCCCAGCATGGTCAATGCTGTGCGTAGGCGATTGCTCCAAAGGGCATTGAGCGCCATGGTCAACACTTCAAATACAGGAACGGTAGTCGGACGAATTCGAGCAGGCTGTATCATTGGAATTTTGAATTCTCCTAACGCTGTCGCGACCCGCCACCGCCCAGGCCTGGAAGCACTGAGGGCGTTCGAGATTGAGGACGTTCTCCGGGAGGGAAACTGAGCATGACTCGATCTCCGACTTGCAACCCAGATAGCACCACTGTTTTATCGTTGACGCTAACTCCGGTGTTGATGGGGCGAAATTCTGAGCGGCGATTCGTGGAACGATCCCCCTGGGAATCGCCCTTTTCCCCAGTCATAACTAACACGCCGCTGGTTCCCTCTTGCCGCACGATCGCCACGGTTGGAATTACCAGGACATCGTTCAAGGTGCCTATCTTAAACTCTACATCCACACTCATTCCGGCTCGAAGCAGCTTTGCAGGATCGGCAATAGAAGATTTCACTTCAAAACTGGTGACATTTTGTACCGTGGTAGATTGGGTCGCTAGTTGAATCACCCGTCCTGTAAACGTTTTGCCGGGAAAAGCATCCACTTTAATCTCAACCGCTTGCCCTAATTTGATCTGAGCAATGTTGGACTCTGCAACATTTGCCATAATTTGATTGTTGGAAGCCAGAGACAAGATTGAAGAGGATGTGGCGGAAGAGACTGCACTTCCAGAGGTAGTTGGGGTGACAAAAGCTCCGGGATCGGCGAACTTTTTGGTGACCACGCCACTGAATGGCGCACGAATCACGGTGTCGGCAATCTGGGTCTGAACGGTTTGAAGGGAACCTTGAGCAGTGGTCACTTGAGCACGAGCTTCCGCAATCTCTTCCGGGCGAGACCCTACTTGCTGTAAAGAAAGCGCTTGTTTATTTTGAGCAAGTAGGGCGGTCGCGCTATCTCGATCTGCCAAGGAGTTGTTTAGCTCCCGTTGAGAAATTGCCCCAGTATTAAACAACTGCTGATTTTGTCGTAAGGTTTGCTCTGCACGTCTCACACTGGCTTCAGCATCCCGCACCCGTGCTTGAGCTTGGGCAATGTCCTGGTTGCGATTGCCTGCTAGTAAACGTTGAAGATTAGCTTGAGCGGATGCAACTTGTCCTTTTGCCTGGGTAAACTGTCCTTGAAAATTGGAATCATCCATGTAGGCAAGAATCTGACCCTGCTCAACGCGATCGCCCTCTTTCACCAACAGTTCTTTCAATTTCCCAGATGTTTTTGGACTCACGTTCACCGAGCGTTCTGGCTGCACGGTGCCGTTTGCTGCGATCGTCACAGGTAAATTGACTTGTTCAACCGTCACGGTTTTTCCACGTCGTCTCCCTTCTCTAGGATTGGGAGCAGTGACCTGGTTATAGATTGCGTAGCCGCCACTGGCTAATAGACCCACTATCAACAGAGTAGTCAACCACTTGGGTACTCTCAGTTTCTTGAGGTCTTTCATCAGTCTGCTCCTGAATTAGGTCAACAGTATCTCGACCATGAATCTCTCTCCATCCGATAAGAAGAATATTTGTCTTCTAGTGATTTTCTATAAAGAGAGGATAAAGCGCAATATGAAGCATGTTTCTATTAGACTTTAGCGTCTAAGGAACGGTTCAGACTCTAGGAGTTCATCCGTAATTCTAAACAAACCGGGTTAGCTGGACACGGTAGCGATCTTTTTTGGTAATCATAACCTCGCCCACTTCAACTCTTCCTTTACCGCTCACTGCAATCAGGTCGGCTGATTTGACCGCATAGCTAGCGCTTGAAATATCTTTCCAGTTAACCCGCACATCGCCCGCTGAGATCAGATCCGCCATTTTGCTGCGAGACATGCCAAATCCTGCGGAGGCGATCGCGTCCAACCGCATAGAGGCTTCTACGGTTACTAGTTCCTTCTTTTTGGGTTCACGAATTTTCAGTTCGCTCAACTCTATGCGTCTGGTTTTAACGGGAACCGAGCGCACTTGAGTCAAGCTGGCTGTGAGAAAATCAACTAGTTCTGGAACCGCGATCGCCTGACCGCCTCTTTCCCCCAAAACAATAATATCGCCCACCTTATCTCGAACGATACCTGTTCCTAGCAAGGCACCTAAAAAATCTCGGTGAGTAGCGGGATCAAACAAAAAATTTCCAGCAATTTCGAGCGCTGCAAGTTTGACTTGAGTTGAATCGAGAGGAATTTCTGACCGGGCGATCGCTAAACGCTGACGTTCTGCTTGCGGGTAGCCACCCCAGGAAACAATATGAACTTCGGTTAGCTGGCTAAAAGTTTTTTGAGCCTCTGCTAATTCGGGCGGGGAAAGAAAATCGGTAGTTACGACTTCCCAAGTTTTAATTGCCTGATCTGCTCGATCAATTACTCGCGCTATCGTTTCGCGATTCTCAACCTGCTTCAGCAAATCTTCTCGTGGCAACATAGTTATACAGCCGAAGCCTGACCGTTACTTTCAGCCGCCAGCAATTCCAGTCGCTCTTGCTGATCTTGAGAAATACAGGTCTGGATCAAAGTATCAACATCTCCCTCCAAAATTGGAGGGAGCGAAAAGTTTTGATTTAAACGGTGATCAGTGACACGACTATCTTTATAGTTGTAAGTACGGATTTTTTCAGAGCGTGAGCCAGTGCCCACTTGCATTTTGCGGGCAGAACTCACTGCATCTTGCTGCTCTTGCAACTTTAGTTCATACAGCTTTGCCCGCAGAATTTGCATGGCACGTTCCCGGTTTTGAAGCTGCGATCGCTCTTCGGTACATTTAATCCGAATGCCGGTCGGCTTATGCATCAAGTCAACAGCCGTTTCTACCTTGTTCACGTTCTGTCCACCTGCACCGCCCGATCGCATGGTAGTCATTTCGATATCTTTTGCATCGATATGGACTTCCACATCATCCACTTCTGGCATGACTGCAACCGTTGCTGTTGAGGTGTGGACTCGACCCTGTGCCTCGGTCACCGGAACACGCTGTACCCGATGAACTCCCGCCTCAAATTTAAGCTTGCTATAAACACGATCGCCCTGAATTTCAAGGATGATTTCCTTAAAGCCGCCCATGTCCGCGAGAGACTCACTAACTAACTTCACCCGCCAACCTTGACCCTCAGCGTATTTTGAATACATCCGTAGCAGGTCGCCAGCCCAAATGCTAGCTTCGTCTCCACCCGTACCCGCTCGAATTTCCAACATGATGTTCTTTTCATCGTTGGGATCGCTGGGCAACAGCAGAACCTTTAAACGGATTTCCAGCAGATCTAGCTTTTCTTCTAGTTCTGCCACTTCCAAAGATGCCACTTCCTGTAGCTCCAAGTCACCGCCTGATTCCTTCACGATCTGCCGGGCTTCAACCACCGAAACTTGGGCATTTTTCCATATTCCATAGGTCACCACAACTTCTTCCAAAGAAGCACGGGTCTTTGCTATCTTCTGAAATTCAGTTGGGTCTTTAGCAATATCAGGATCTGCCAGTCGTCGAGTTAACTCATTAAAAGTTTGTTCAACCGATTGGAGCTTATCAAGCAAATAGGCTTCAGCCATAAACAGAAAGGCTCGTCAAGGTGAGCAGGTAATTGGATGTAGAAGACATTCGTTATGTAGTGTACCAAGCAAAATTAGTAAACAACTACAATACCTGGCTAAGCTTTCTTGTCAGTTTCAGCAGGACTTTGTTCCGCATTGTCAACCATGCCGTATTTACGCAAGAAGCGCTCAACTCGCCCTTCCGTATCAATCAGCTTTTGAGTGCCTGTAAAGAAGGGGTGATTACCTGACCAAACATCAACATTGAGTTCAGGCTTCGTAGAACCCACTGTCATTATCACTTCACCGTTACAATAGACTTTAGCTTCGGGATACCAGGTGGGATGGATGTCTTGCTTGGGCATAACTCACTCGCTTTTATAATTTTATCTACATCAATTCTAACAATTTGGTCTGGATAACCCATTAACAGTCGCACACAAATTCCATATCCAGCAGATTGTTAACGTTTTGAGAACTGAGGTGCCTTCCGAGCTTTTCGCAAACCATATTTCTTACGTTCTTTGGCACGCGGATCGCGGGTTAAATATCCCTCAGTTTTCAAAGGTTTGCGATTATCTGGATCAAGCTGACACAATGCGCGGGCAACTCCTAAACGAACCGCATCTGCTTGCCCTGTCAGACCACCACCATGGGCATTGACCAAAATGTCATATTCACCTTCTAGCCCAAGAGTTTCTAAAGGGGCTTTAGTTGCTGATAGATATTCTGGATTGAACTGTAAGTACAGATCACCAGGCTTACCGTTGATAGTTAGTTGACCATTCCCAGGAACTAGGCGCACCCGTGCAACCGCCGATTTGCGACGACCTGTTCCCATGTATACGACGCGTCCTTCCGTAGCTTGCATTATGACTCTTCTCCTGGAATGGTGTTGATTTCAAGAATTTCGGGCTTTTGAGCCTGATGGGGATGAACATCCCCTGCATAGACATTGAGTTTGGTAAAAAGCTGCCGCCCTAAGGTGTTTTTGGGCAACATTCCTTTAATGGCTTGTTCAATAATTCTTTCTGGAACACGAGCTTGCAATTTAGCAAATGTTTCTGTTTTCATCCCGCCTGGGCGACCAGAGTGACGACGATAAAGCTTCTGAGTCCGCTTTTTACCAGTCACACCAATCTTTTCTGCGTTGATGATAATCACAAAATCGCCAGTATCCATAAAGGGGGTGTAGCTTGGCTTATTTTTGCCACGAAGGACTCTGGCAACTTCACTGGCAAGGCGACCAAGCCGCTGATCGGTTGCATCGATGACGTACCATTTGCGCTCAATAGTATCGACAGGAGGAAGATAGGTTTTGTTCATGATGGTCACTGGATAAATAAAGAAACTCAACTATTAAATGGTTATTAACTAAGTGGCTCTGCTAGGCAAATCAGATAGGGATGAAAAAGCAAAGGAGGGTTGAGTATCAAACCAAATCTCAGGAGGAAATGGGAACTCAGCATAGCCCACTCGTAAGAGGCATAAACCTTGGGCTGGTGCTGAATATTTCACTTCTTCACGACGTTCTGTTTCCCACAATTTTGTAAAACTACTAGGCGATCGCACTCCTTGACCGACTTGAACCAATAATCCAACTAATAACCGCATCATGCCGTATAAAAAACCACTTGCCTGAACCTCAATTGAGATAAAAGGACCTTGGCGATCGCATTGAGCCGCTTGAACATCAACCCAAGAATGAGGACGTTTAGAACCCGCTCGATGAAATGCAGTCAAATGGTGATGACCGATCAGAGGGTCTAAAGCTGCTTGAATTAAAGTTTCATTCAATGGCTCATGATAATAGTGCCAACAGAATGGACGAACAAACAAGTTTGGATGAGAATCGGTATACAAAATGTATCGATAGCGTCGCCAAAGTGCGGAGAAACGAGCATGCCAATCATCAGAAACCACAGCCGAGGCTCGAATCAAAATATCTTTTGGTAATCGAGCATTCAAAATGCTTGCCCACCGATGAGCCGGAATCATGGCTGGGGCATTAAAATGCGCGACCTGTGCCGCCGCATGGACTCCGGCATCCGTTCGACCTGCACCATGAATGCGAACTGGTCGATTTAAGACGTTTTGCAATGCCAACTCAATCTCTTCTTGAATAGTGCGTTGATTGGGCTGCCATTGCCAACCATGAAAATGCGTACCCAAGTATTGAATCACAAGAGCAATGCGCTGAGTTGGTTGTAAATTGGCAGAAATCATATCGCGAACTTAAAACAATCAGATCAACTCGATAAATGCCATTTCAGCATTGTCACCCCGACGATGGACAGTTCGGATAATCCGGGTATATCCACCTTGGCGATCGCCATATCGATCAGTGGCTTGCTCAAACAGAGCATGAACTAATTGCTTGTCATAGATGTAGCCAAGGGCTTGCCGTCTAGCAGTTAGAGAGCCGTCTTTTGCCAAAGTAATCATCCGTTCGGCTTCCGACCGAACCGCTTGCGCACGGACTTTGGTCGTTTTTATCCGACCATTCCGAATTAATTCAGTCGTCAGCGCTCTTAGAAGAGCTTTACGCTGATCAGCAGGTTTTCCCAGCAAGGGGACATTACAACGATGACGCATAGGACTATGAATGAATAACGATTATTGCTCAACTTGATACTAATAAAAGATTTCTAGGAAATCTCTATTAATGATTGTTTTTAGAAGACTTTTCTTGAGGTAAAGTGATCCCCAAACGTTGTTGTAATGCTTCAACGACTTCTTCAGCAGATTTTTGCCCAAAATTCTTAATCTCTAATAAATCCTCTTGAGTGTAATCAAGCAGATCTGCCACAGAATTGATTTGAGCACGTTTCAAGCAGTTGTACGCTCGCACAGAAAGTTGCAGTTCTTCGATCGGAATTTGATTCGTTGGATCATTATCCTCGTCATCATCCTTCTCGGTAGGCTCAAATGTGATCTCTCTTAATGGGTTAAAGAGATCCACCAGAATGTTAGCAGCTTGACTTAACGCTTCTTGTGGAGTCAAACTACCGTTAGTCCAAACCTCCATCACCAAGCGATCCTTTTCAGTCGTTTCGCCAATCCGTGCATCCTCAACTGAGTAATTCACTTTGCGAACGGGCATAAATATAGAGTCGATTTGAAGAAAATCTAGCGCAGCAGCGTCATCACGACTTTTATCTACTCCTCTATAGCCTTTACCCTTTTCAACTCGAAATTCCATCTCTAAGACAGAACCTGATGAGAGTGTTGCGATGTATTGATCTGGATCGACTAACTCCACATCAGAAGGAAGTTCAAACTGCTCTGCTGTGACAGTTGCGGGTCCTTGAACGAATAACCGTCCAATTTGGGGTTGAGAAGAATAAGTCTTCAGGACAACCTTCTTCATATTTAGAAGAATATCCAGTACGTCTTCTCGCACACCAGGAACCGTAGCAAACTCATGACTAACCCCTGCAATCCGCACAGCGGTAATAGCTGCTCCTTCGAGGTTGGACAGCAATACACGTCTTAGAGCATTACCAAGGGTTGTCCCTTGTCCACGCTCTAATGGCTCAATTACAAATCGGCTAATTTGACTGTAATCTTTCTCGATCTTTGATTCAACGCATTCAACTTGAAAGTGTGCCACTAAGCGTCCTCTCCTTCCGAACTATGAAGGTTAATTCCTTTGTAAATCTTGGTTAGCTAAAACCCGGTGCAAACGGTAGACCTCTTGAATGAACTCAAGTCAAGCTCAGAAAACCTAACGACTAAGAATGGTATGGCTAAACTCGGCGTCGCTTGGGAGGACGGCAACCATTGTGAGGAATAGGCGTGACATCACGAATCAAAGTAATCTCTAAACCTACTCCTTGAAGCGCCCGAATGGCAGTCTCGCGCCCTGCACCAGGACCACTAACCATGACTTCAAGTTGCCGCATTCCTTGATCGGCAGCACGCCGAGCGGCGTTTTCGGCTGCTGTCTGAGCCGCAAATGGAGTTCCTTTCTTAGCACCTTTAAATCCACTAGAACCGGCTGATGCCCATGAAACTACTTCGCCATTTGGGTCGGCAATCGTAACAATAGTGTTGTTAAAAGTAGATTGAATGTAAGCGACACCGCTTGGAATATTTTTTTTCTGTTTACGCGGACCAGTACGCTTTTGTTGTCTTGGTGGCATTTCCTATTTCCTACATCAATCTAATCAATGAATCTTCTTTCTTATCTTCATAGTGCTAGGGCAGTAACGATTTACATCCTGCCCAATATCCGGCATTACAAAGTGTTTTCTGCGGTTAACTACATCAGCGCTAGCAGTAAAAAAACTTGAGAATTATTTCTTACTAGGCGCTTTCTTCTTACCGGCAACAGTACGACGACCGCCTCGGCGAGTACGTGCATTAGTGCGCGTTCTTTGCCCCCGAACTGGCAAGCCTAATCGATGACGGCGACCTCTGTAGGTGCCAATATCCATTAGCCGCTTAATATTCATCGCCTCTAAACGGCGTAAGTCTCCTTCAATTTGATAGCTACCCTCAACTTCAGATCTTAAAACAGCAACTTCTGCATCACTCAAGTCCTTAACTCGAATGTCGGGGCTTACCCCCGTTGCTTTTAAGACGGCTTGAGAACGAGTTAGTCCAATCCCATAAATATAGGTCAAACCAATCTCTATTCGTTTATCTCGAGGTAGGTCTACTCCGGCAATCCGTGCCACGCTATTCTCCCCTACTGCTTAATCTAATGCTAATTGAACTTGAAACTATCTATGCTATGAAATTAGACAACTAATTCCTAACCCTGCCGTTGTTTATGCTTTGGGTTAGGACAGATAACCATGACTCGCCCTTTACGGCGAATGACACGACATTTCTCACAAATCTTACGAACTGATGCTCGAACTTTCATCTCTCTTGACAGCGCTACAAACTCTAGATGTTAGCAAAATACTACTATGGTTGTCAACTTTATTTAGACCCCTTGAGTGGGCAATTAATCTTGCAGCACACAGTTACTTCTTATTACGCAAGCGATAAGTAATTCGTCCTTTGGTAAGGTCATACGGAGTTAACTCAACTTTTACGCGATCGCCTGGCAAAATCTTGATGTAATTTCGCCGAATTTTTCCTGAAATATGAGCCAGCACATTAAATCCATTATCCAAATCAACACGAAACATCGCGTTTGGAAGGGATTCCGTTACCGTACCTTCCATTTCAATTAAATCTTGCTTCGACAATTGAACTCTCCTACTTTGTAAGCTAATGACTAGCTAAAATCTAAATTAGTCATCTTATCTTGAGTCTAGACTATCTAACAGAAACTTTTCTTAAGAAGAGAAGGCAGCAGTCTAGTAAAACCATCATGGCAAAACGCTTAGAAAGTCTTTGTCTTTAGACTTTTACCTTTAGATAAGCTTTTTTAAGTCTGCTGCGACGCCCTCCATAAATTGGTTGCCATTCACAACAGTGAGTTTCTTACGCATTAGATAGAAATCAATTAAAGGAGAAGTTTGCTCTCGATAAACCTTTAACCGATTGCGAATCACTTCCTCAGTATCATCAGTTCTTCCCCTTTCAAGCATCCGATGTGCTAAGACCTCATCGGGTACTTCAAGATTCACAACGTAATCGCAGGGTTGGTCAATCTCATTTAAAAGGGAGTCCAAGAATTCCGCCTGAGCCACATTACGTGGAAAACCATCTAAAATCCAACCCTTTTGAGCATCGGAATTATTTAATCGCTCTTGAATAAGCGCAACTACAAGCTGGTCAGGCACCAGATCGCCTTTGTCCATATATGACTTCGCTTGAAGTCCTAGAGAAGTTTGGTTTGCAACAGCAGCTCGAAGAATGTCTCCTGTAGATACATGAGGAATTTTACAAAAGTCTGCTATCAACTTTGCTTGAGTCCCTTTGCCTGCCCCAGGGGCACCTAGAAAAATTAGTCGGGGCACTATTGATTCACCATTCCTTCATAACGTTGAGAGATCACGTAAGTTTGAATTTGCTTTGCAGTATCAATTGCTACACCAACTACAATCAAGAGTGAAGTTGCTCCAAATCCCTGAAAAGTAGTGACCCGAGTTGCGCTTTCAACAGCCGTTGGAACGATCGCAACCAAACCTAAAAAGATTGCACCAAGGAAGGTAAGTCGATTTAGCACTCGCTCAATGTAGTCGCTAGTTGCCTTTCCAGGACGAATGCCCGGAATACTGGCTCCCATCTTTTTAAGATTCTGCGATAAATCAACGGGGTTAATCGTTAATGATGTCCAAAAGTAGCTAAAAAAGACAATCAGAGTCAGGTAAAAGATTACATATACCCAAGGAGCTTGTCCGCTTGGACTTAAATAATTAGCAATCTGACCTAAAAGGGGATTTTTAGTAAATTCAGCTAAGTAAACCGGCAGGAAAAGAATGGCAGACGCAAAAATGATAGGCATTACACCGCTGGAGTTTAATCGAAGCGGCAAGTAGCTACTACGCTCAAGATAAGTTTTACGACCCACTTGGCGACGAGCCGAAATGATGGGGATGCGTCGGGTGCCTTCCTGAACAAAAACAATGCCGATGATCATGACCAGGAAAACGACAAAGAGCATAATTACTCCAGCGACTAAGCCGCGATCGCCTGTCTGTGCCAATTCCAAAGTTTGCCCCAACGAACGAGGCAACCCAGAAACAATACTAATAACAATTAATAAAGATGCTCCATTTCCAATACCACGCTCAGTAATTAGCTCGCCAATCCACATCACAAGCATAGAGCCGGCTGTTAAAGCCAGAGCGGTGGACGCAATAAATGGAAGTAACGTCGCGGGGCTGACAGGCACACCAGCTTGAGTCACAAATGAGAACCCAGTGGATGTCCTTTGAGCAAGAATTAAATTTCCCCCAACTCTTGCTGCGCCACTATTGATTACCCACCAAGCTAGTCCGATGCTCTGAATAATTGCCCAACCCAAAGCAACATAGCGGGTAATTTGAGAAATCTTGCGTCGCCCAGCCTCACCCTCATTCTTCTGAAGATTTTCTAATGAAGGGAGAGCAGTAGTGAGAAGCTGCAAAATGATCGAAGCATTAATGTACGGTAAGATACCGAGTGCAAAAATACCAAGCGCAGACAATCCGCCTCCTGAAAAAATATCCAAGAAACTTACCACGGGATTATTCTGAACGCTTTGTGCAAATGCACCGCGATCTATGTCAGGGATAGGTAGAAAAATACCAAGGCGTACCAGAATCAACATCCCTATTGTCAGCAAAACACGCCCCCGCAATCCAGCCGCTTGAGCCATCTGAGAAAATGTCTCTTGCGCACTTGGTGCTTTGTCTCGGTTAACAACCATGGGGAAAATCTCCTAACGCACACTTTAGGTAATAGGGGTGCGACTGCAATTTCAAGAGAAAGTTACGAAGAAGCACATTTAAAAACTTTGTAAGATGAACTATTTATCACTCAAAACTTCACAAGTTCCTTTTGCTGCTTCAATTTTAGCGCGAGCAGACCTTGTAAAGGCAGCAGCTTTCACATTCAAAGCAACCGTTAACTCGCCATCGCCCAAAATTTTCAAAGGTCCATCGTTAGCAGTCAGAATTCCAGATTCGATTAAAGAGTCTAAAGTCACTTCAAAGTTTGCTGTAAGTGCTGATAAGGCACCAACATTGATAACTGTAAAGTTTTTAGGATTTACAAGAGTAAAATGCTTCAATTTTGGTAAGCGACGGTACAGGGGAGTTTGTCCACCTTCAAAACCAGGACGAGTTGGACGACCCGAACGAGATTTTTGACCCCGCATTCCAAAGCCGCAACTTGCACCTTGCCCAGCCGCAATTCCTCGACCAACGCGGCGACGACGGCGTTTGGAGCCTAGTTGCGGTACTACATCATCAAGTCTCATCGTTAGTGCCCTCATTCAAGATCAAGTCATCAAAACCCATTACCAAACCAGGCGGAAATTATTAACAATAGACCTGATTAAGCATATAAGTTTTCAATTGGAATACCCCGCTCTTCAGCCACTTCAGAAAATGTTCTCAACGTGCCGAGAGCATCAACTGCTGCTCTTGCATTATTAAGGGGGTTGTCAGAACCAAGCTGCTTAGCCAAAATGTTTTTAACCCCTGCTAGTTCGAGGACAGTTCTGACTGCACCTCCAGCAATTACTCCAGTACCAGGAGCCGCAGGGCGCATCATTACTTTTGCACCGCCGCCTTGACCTGTTGTTGGATGAGGAATGGAGTTATTTTTGGTCAAAGGAACTTCAACGAGATGCTTTTTACCATCTGCCACGCCTTTCTTAACGGCTCCAATCACATCTGCCGCTTTCCCAACTCCAACACCGACTTGTCCGCGTTCGTTGCCAACTACAACGATCGCTCGGAAACTGAGCTTTTTACCACCTTTGACAACCTTAGTGACGCGACGAATTTGAACAACTCGTTCTTGCCAATCAGTTTCTTTTTCGCGGCTCTTCGTATTTTTACGACCCTTCGCCATGATTGTTAATCCCTTAAAATTCCAGTCCAGCTTCACGAGCAGCATCAGCCAAAGCTTTGACACGCCCGTGATAAAGATTACCACCTCGATCAAACACGACTTGTTTAATTCCTTTTTCAAGGGAACGCTGAGCGATTAATTTCCCAACTTGAGCCGAGGCAGTACAGTTTGCTCCCGTCTCCAAATCTTCCTTGAGACCTGAGTCGATCGTGGAGGCAGAGGCTAATGTATGATGTTGGGTATCATCGATTAGCTGAACATAAATGTGCTGGTTAGAGCGGAAAACAGCTAGCCGAGGGCGCTCTGATGTTCCCAACACTTTTCGACGTACACGAGAATGTCGACGACGAGTTGATTCTCTACGACTTGTTTTCATAACTACTTCTTACCTGCCTTACCCGCTTTACGCTTGACGACTTCGCCCGCATACCGAATTCCTTTACCTTTATAGGGTTCAGGAGGACGAACTGCCCGAATCCGCGCAGCCGTGTTGCCCACAATCTCTTTGTCAATGCCGCTTACTAGCACATTTGTGGTGCCTTCCACAGCAAACTGAATGCCATTAGGGGGTTCTATTTGAACTGGATGGCTATATCCCATGTTGAGAGTCAGGTTTTGACCTTGGACTTGTGCTCGATAGCCCACACCAATAATCTCTAGCCTGCGCTGAAATCCTTGGGATACCCCTTCAACCATATTGGATATTAGGGTTCGGCTGAGACCATGGCGTTGACGCGCTGTGCGTGAGTCATCACGCTGCTTAACAAGAACCGTTTCCCCCTCCTGTGAGATTTCAACCTCAGCAGGTAGGGTACGGGATAATTCACCCTTGGGTCCTTTAACCGTAACAAATTGACCGTCAATGGCGACAGTCACTTTGCCGGGAATATTGATTGGACGCTTACCGATACGTGACATAGCTGCCTACTCCTACTACTGCGATCGCTGGAACGATCTGATGATGTTTATCCTCAAGGTAACTACCAAACGTAGCAGAGAACTTCGCCACCTAAGCCCTGCTGACGAGCTTCGCGATCGGTCATAATACCGCTGGAAGTCGAAATGATGGCAATACCGATACCTCCCAAGACGCGAGGCAAATCATTTCGATTTGAGTACACTCGAAAGCCTGGCTTACTAACCCTCTTCAAGGAATTAATAATGGGTCGTCTACTTTTACCTTTGTATTTCAAAGAAAGAACCAAGTTCTTCTTAACTCCTTCGCCAGTTTCTTCATATTCAGTGATGAACCCCTCATCCTTGAGGACTTTGGCAATGTTGCGAGTCATCTTTGTGGATGGGACTTCGGTGGTTTGGTGACGTGCGAGATTCGCATTACGAATGCGCGTCAACATATCTGAAATCGTATCGTTTACCGCCATAGTGTTCCCTTTGATAAACCTGCCTTAGTTGTCCCGGAAGGGCATACCAAATTCTTTCAACAAGGCTCGACCCTCCTCATCAGTGTTTGCCGTTGTAATGATGGAAATGTCCATCCCACGAATTTGATCAATGCTGTCGTACTCGATTTCTGGAAAGATAAGCTGCTCGCGAATCCCCAGAGTATAGTTGCCACGTCCATCAAAACTTTTCGGACTAATTCCTCTAAAATCTCGTATTCGAGGTAATGCAAGATTAATAAATCGGTCCAAAAATGCATACATTCGATCAGCCCGGAGGGTAACCATAATGCCAACGGGCATTCCTTGACGAAGTTTGAAGCCAGCGATCGCTTTTTTAGCCCGGGTTACAACAGGCTTTTGCCCAGTAATAATCCCAATCTCAACCAGTGAGGCATCCAACGCTTTGGCGTTTTGAGCAGCTTCGCCTAAACCTCGATTTAGGGTGATCTTGACCAATTTTGGAACTTGGTGAAGGTTGGTATAACCAAACTGCTCTGTTAATTTCGGAACAATTTCCTTTTGATAGCGAACTTTAATTTTCTGCGGCATGTGAGTTAGTGTCCATAAAATCCCTGGGCTTTGTCAGGGAAATAGATATAAGTTAATCAATGATTTCTCCAGTCTTTTTCAGCATTCGCACTTTGCGCCCATCAGCATCAAAGCTATAACAAATGCGACTAGCAACTTTTTGCTTTTCGGAGTAAAGCATAACGTTAGAACTGTGAATGGGTGCTTCACTGGTCACTATTTGTCCAGATTCGCCCTCTTGCTGAGGTTTCACATGTTTTGTCCGGAAGTTTACCCCTTTGACCAGAACTTTGCTTTCCTTTTGCAAGGTTTGCAAAATTTCTCCAATCTTTCCTTTGTCCTTGCCAGAGATAACTTGAACCGTATCTCCCTTCTTGACATGCATTTTGTAGCGAGTGACCGCTTTAGTCTTTGCCATTACAGTACCTCCGGAGCCAAAGAAACGATTTTAGTAAACTCCTTATCGCGTAATTCACGTGCGACAGGACCAAAAACGCGAGTTCCACGGGGGTTTTTATCTTTATTAATCAAAACAGCAGCATTGTCATCGAAACGAATACTCATGCCATTGTCACGGCGTAAGGTATGACGGGTCCGAACAATCACTGCGGTCACTACATCAGACTTTTTAACCGCCATGTTAGGAATCGCATCTTTAACAACGGCAACAACAACGTCACCGATTCCCGCATAACGGCGGCGACCCCCTAAAACGCGAATGCACATTAATTTACGGGCACCACTGTTATCTGCGACGTTGAGATAGGTTTGCGGCTGAATCATGAGTCACCTTCCTTTAAACTTGAGCGGATGTTGTTAAAACATCGATCACTTGCCACCGTTTGGTGCGGCTCAAGGGACGAGTTTCTTGAATACGAACGCGATCGCCAGATTTGCACTGATTACCTTCATCATGAGCTTTATAGCGCTTGGTACGAGCAACGATTTTTCCATACTTTTGGTGGGCAGAACGACTTTCGACGGCCACTACTACTGTTTTATCCATTTTGTCGCTAACGACTAAACCAACTCTCTCTTTTGCTGCCATCTCATCTACTCCGTCCAAAGCTATAAAACTACTTGTAATCTGGGTTCTATCTATTACTAAGATGATGTCTTTTGTAACTGACGCTCTCGTTCAATCGTCATCAACTGAGCCAGTCGGTGACGCGCATGTTTGAACTGATGAGACTTTTCTAATCTACGAGTACCTTTCTGAAAACGTAAATCAAACAGCAGTCTTTTGGTCGCTATAATCTGCTCGTCAAGTTCAGTTTCACTTAGATCCCGGACTTCACTGACTTTAGGCAGTGCCATTGCTATGACTCCTCCGTTTCACGAGTAATAAATTTTGTCTTAATTGGCAACTTGTATTGAGCCAATCGCATTGCTTCACGTGCTGTTGCTTCTGGCACCCCAGCAATTTCAAATAAAATACGACCGGGCTTGACAACCGCAACCCAGTATTCAGGCGCACCTTTCCCAGAACCCATGCGGGTTTCTGCGGGACGCATTGTTACAGGTTTGTCTGGAAAAATGCGAATCCAAATTTTACCGCCCCGCCGAATATAGCGGGTCATTGCACGACGACTTGCCTCAATTTGACGAGAGGTAATCCAGGTTGGTTCTAGGGCTTGCAAACCAAACTCGCCAAAGTTTAGATTGCTACCACGAGTCGCTAGACCTTTCATCCGTCCGCGCTGCTGTTTACGAAATTTTGTTCTTCTTGGACTTAACATGGCTCACTACCTTGGGGAGTCAAAAGTTGGAGATTAAATGGCAGAAAGATAAGTCATCTTTTGTCTTTTAATCTTCATCCTTCATTCGATCGATCTTCAAACTGCTGGCGACGACGTTGTTGACGACGCTTCGGCTGGTTGTTGGCGGGTGTAGATTTCTCTTCTTGTCCAGGGATGATTTCACCTTTGAAGACCCACACCTTGATGCCAAGTGTGCCGTAAATAGTGCTTGCAGTGCAGTAGGCATAATCAATATCTGCACGGAGAGTATGAAGGGGAACGCGACCTTCGCGTGTCCATTCAGGACGAGCAATTTCAGCCCCGTTTAGACGACCACTAACTTGAATTTTGATACCTTCTACTCCAGCTTTTTGAGCGCGTTGAATGGTTTGCCGCACAACGCGACGGAAAGAGACACGACGCTCCAATTGTTGAGCAATATACTCACCAATCAGTGCCGCTTCCGCATCAACCCGCGTGACTTCGACTACGTTAATGCGGATTTGGCGATCGCTTCCACCAAGCACTTTTTGCAGTCCACCCCGTAGTTCCTCAATCCCTTGTCCCCCACGACCAACCACTACACCAGGACGAGCCGTGTGAACTTCTAAATCAATTTGGTCTGCTTTCCTCTCAATCCGAATTTGAGAAATTCCGGGACTTTCTAATCCCTTAAGCTTTAAGGGATTCTTTTGAAAGAAATGTCTGATTGTATAATCTTCCTGAAGTAGCTCAGGATAGCGACTTGTATCGGCGAACCAACGAGACCGATGCTCTTGGGTAATGCCTAAACGTAAGCCCGTTGGATGAATCTTTTGTCCCACAAAATACTTCCTTATACAAATTCAACAATATTGATTGAGATATGAATTATTCGTCCCCATCGCCCGGAGCAACGGAAATTGTAATGTGACAAGTCGGCTTGCGGATTTGGTAAGCACGACCTTGAGCGCGAGGTCTAAAACGCTTTAAGGTTGGGCCTTGATCGGCATAAGCGGTGCTGACAAACAAATCTGCCCGATCGTATCCTTGATTATGTTCAGCATTTGCAGCAGCAGACCGCAGCAGCTTTAATACAGGTTCACAAGCACGATAAGGCATGAATTCTAAGATAATTAATGCTTCTCGATAGGAAAGCCCCCGAATTTGGTCAAGGACACGACGAACCTTGCGAGGGGACATCCGAATGTAGCGAGCGATCGCCTTTACTTCAGTTGTAGTTTCAACAGCCATACCCATTACTCCTTAACTGACCACCACTAGCCCTGAGCTAGTAGTAAAATCCCTCTTATCGACGTGCCTTCTTATCAGTACCAGCGTGCCCTTTAAAGGTGCGCGTGGGCGAAAACTCGCCCAATTTATGTCCGACCATTTGTTCATTGACATAAACTGGCACATGTTGTTTGCCATTGTGAACCGCAATGGTATGCCCAATCATCTGAGGCAGAATTGTAGAAGAGCGAGACCAAGTTTTAATCACTTGCTTTTCACCCTTTGCGTTTAATGCTTCAACTTTACTAAGCAAATGATCCGCAACAAATGGACCTTTCTTTAACGAGCGAGACATATTTTTAATCCCTTATCACCTACGAATCCCGACCGCCACGACCTCGTTTGGAAGACTTCCGACGACGGCGAATAATCAAAGCACTACTCAGCTTGCGCTTGTTCCGAGTTTTATACCCTAGAGTTGGTTTACCCCAAGGAGTAACCGGTCCAGAGCGACCAATGGGTGCCCGCCCCTCACCACCACCATGCGGATGATCGACAGGGTTCATGACGCTACCGCGAACTTGAGGACGACGACCCAAATGCCGCTTCCGACCCGCCTTCCCTAAACTCGTGTTCCGTACGTCTGCATTTCCAACCTGTCCGATCGTGGCGTAACACTCACGACGAATCATCCGAACTTCACCAGAAGGCAATTTTAGAGTGACAAAGTTTCCATCTTTTGCTGCGACTTGAGCACTTGCTCCAGCCGCTCGAACTACTTGTCCACCACGTCCGGGAGTCAACTCCACGTTGTGGACAGCTGTACCTAAAGGAATATTACTGAGCGGTAAAGCATTGCCAATCTCAATAGGCGAGTCAGGTCCGGCAATGACTGTTGCTCCAACAGCAAGACTCGCAGGATGCAAGATATAGCGCTTCTCACCGTCTCTGTAGTACAACAGCGCAATTCGAGCATTCCGATTAGGGTCGTACTCGATCGCGGCAACTTTAGCGGGAACGTTGCGCTTATCGCGGCGGAAATCAATTTGCCGATAAAGACGCTTGTGACCACCGCCCCGATGACGACAAGTGATCACTCCACGATTATTGCGACCCTTATGACGATGACTCGATTTTGTTAGCGACTTTTCAGGTTCGCTACGAGTGATTTCAGCAAAATCCGAGATGCTGCGCTCACGAGTACCGGGGGTGTAGGGTCGATAAATACGAATGCCCATAACTTAATCTCTTGAATGCCTTAATCAAATAGAAAAATTAAACTTCCGGGAACAGAGCTATCGAATCTCCATCTGCCAAGGTGACAACGGCTCGCTTGTAAATAGGGCGGTAGCCAAGAAACTTACCAACCCGACGCTGCTTCCGGGGAGGGTTAATTGTACTTATCGCAACCACCTTAACTTCAAACAACGACTCAATGGCGGCTTTGATTTCAGGCTTAGTGGATCTAGGAGAGACTTCAAACGTGTATTGATTGTTCTCCAAAAGCAGAGTTGCTTTTTCAGTAATAATTGGACGACGAACCAGATCCATCAAATTGCGAGGATTAAATTCAGTCACCATACACCTCCTGGATTTTTGCGATAGCAGACTGCGTAATCACAATGCGATCAGCAGCTAAAAGATCAAAAACATTTAAGTTAGACGCAGAAATCAAACGGAGTTTAGCAACGTTGCGAGCAGATAAATAAACCATTTCCTGACGATCTGCCAAAATCAACAAAACCTTTGATTCAGCTTGGATTCCCCAAGTTTGCAAGGCTCCAACCAAATCTTTTGTCTTTGGGCGAGGAAACTTATCAGCAAAATCTTGTACGACTATTACATCTTCAATACGGCTTTGAATCGCCGTTCTCAGAGCAAGTCGGCGTTCCTTGCGATTCATCTTGAGGGAATAATCTCTTGGTTTAGGTCCAAAAATTACTCCGCCCCCCCGCCAAAGTGGGGAACGATTGGAACCGGCACGAGCGCGCCCTGTACCTTTTTGCCGCCATGGCTTTCTGCCGCCACCCCTAACCTCTGCACGGGTCTTAGTTGATACTGTGCCTTGACGAGCATTTGCCATTTGGCGCACCAATGCTCGGTGGACAACATGAGCCGCGCTTTTCTCACTTGCTACTTGCAAGTCTAAGGAAGCAGTGCCAACCTCTTTTCCACTCCAATCTTTAACTGCGCAATCCGCCATAATCATTAACCTTGTTCAACTTTCGCAGGCTTCAAAAGCTAGAAATTTTAAGACAATCTCATTTCTTACGACTTAATTTTCTACTTAGATCCCACAATCGTTGCAGGAACTACATTGACCAATGCACCTGGTTTTCCAGGAATTGCACCTTTAATTAAAATCAAATTTCGTTCAGAATCGACCCGAATAACTGTTAGTTTGCGGATAGTCACTTGACCGCCCCCTAAACGACCTGCCATTCGCTTGCCTGGATAGACACGCCCTGGAGTTGTTCCTGCACCTGTAGATCCGGGGGCGCGGTGGTTTTTGGAGCCATGGGACATGGGACCCCGCTTGAAGTTATGACGCTTCTGATAGCCTGCAAATCCACGACCAATGCTGGTGCCGATCACATCAACGACTTGACCCGTTGAGAATGTATCTACATTAATTTGCTGACCCAATTCAAATGCATTGGTGTTCTCCAAACGATATTCATGTAGGTGGCGCATGGGAACGCAATTGGACTTTGCCAAATGACCCAATTCAGGCTTACTTAGTGCCTTTTGTTTGACCTCACCATAAGCAACTTGAATGGCTGAATAGCCATCAGTTTGAGTTGTTTTAACTTGAGTAACAATGCAAGGTCCTGCTTGGATAACAGTGACCGGAATTGCGTTACCTGTTTCATCAAAGACTTGGGTCATGCCAAGCTTTGTGCCGAGTATACCCACAGACACTATGAACGGTCTCCCTTTCGTACACGCTTTGGAGAAGCAGGCAATCGAAACTGCCTGCTTGAACTGATCTAATAGGGTATGTCTCAAGATTTCGAAAATCTTCTATAGATAAGCGATCGCCTACCTATGGAAGTTAACTATTCTTGTAAACAGTCTCTAAACCTTGCCAATTCTGAAAGAAATGTGCAAAACCAGTTAGTTGAGTGCCAGCTAAGGACTTGAACGGCATGCCGCTCAGTATCCATTTCAGAGTTTTATCAAAAGTGACAAGGTAGCTTTCTACAAGCTGCGTCACCAACAAATCATCTGCAATGAGCATTTAGGCAACAGCTATTAAATATAGACTAATTCATGTGATTATGTCTACATAATAATGAGACTTTTTTTGGCTGATTGCCTAAATGCTGCTTAAGCGGGATAAATTCTCAATCGCCGATTAGGATCTTCGCCAAAACTGCGAGACTTGAGATGGTAATGTTCAACCAGCTCGTGTTGCATTTTACGAACGGTCGCAGAGCGCGGTAGCAATTCCACAGGTTGTCCTTTAGGAATCACAATTTGTTCAACCGCCAGTCTGGCTTCTTCTAAGGCTTCAATCTCATCTTCATTATCCCCTCGTAATAAGTCAAAATCAGTGGCATCAGGAATTCCAGGGTCATCCATATCCAACATTCGGCGTAAGCCACGAGCAATTTGAGGAATACTGCTGGCTTTAATGGTATGAATCGGAACTTGACGAGATTTTGCGAATTGGCGCAGTTTTGAATGATTTTTGACATGCGATCGCAGCGCTAAAACAGCATCCGCACTGTCAATATCTTTAGTGAGAATAACTGGCAATTTCAAGGTGCGAACTACTTGATCAAGCTGATGACGACTGACTCCGTAGGGATAGATATATAAAAAGTCTTCTCCATTCGGACCTAAGCGGCGCTCCTCTTTTGCAGTTTCCTCAAAGTCATAGCCATTTCTCTCCAAAGAGTTTTGCAAAAAAGGCTCTGCGGTTTCATCGGAAAATAAGGAAGTTTGTAAAGACTCATCCAATAAACGCTCAAATTGCTGCTCATCGGGAAGTTTACTCAATGCGGTATCGGTTGATAGAGGGCGCATTTGCCCCGACGATCGCCATCCTTTTCCCTGAAAATCTGAGCGTCCAGCAGAAGAGCGATCGGCTGAAAAATTATCTCGCTGACCGAAGGCAAGCGAAGTTGATCGCCCTCTACCGGTTCTAGCGGCTGTAAACTCATCACTCGATAATTCATGAGTGATAATGGCTTTGCCCGTTTCACTCACGGTTCGCACTTGAGGATTTGGTTGACGACCTCTCAATAGACTATCAACAGTTTCTGCCACCTGTTCATGCACAACCCAGCGCTGCCGTTCCATCATTTCCACCGCGATGTCAAAGGTGGGAGGCGCTTTCCGCTCTAAAACACTCTTCTGGCTGCCTCGGCGGCGCGCTTCTTCATCTCCTAACGTAACCGACTGGATGCCACCTACTAGATCTGATAGAGTTGGATTTTTGATCAGATTCTCCAATCGATTGCCATGGGCAGTTCCAACAAGCTGCACGCCTCGTTCTGCGATCGTACGAGCCGCCAACGCCTCAAGCTCCGTGCCGATTTCATCAATCACGATTACTTCCGGCATATGGTTTTCCACTGCCTCAATCATGACCTGGTGTTGCAGTTCAGGGCGAGCTACCTGCATTCTTCGGGCACGACCGATCGCTGGATGGGGCACATCTCCATCCCCGGCAATCTCATTGGAGGTATCAATGATGACGACTCGTTTTTCCAATTCATCTGCTAAAACGCGGGCAATCTCTCGAAGTGCGGTTGTTTTGCCAACTCCAGGACGACCCAGCATTAAAATAGATCTGCCGCTTTCAACCAAATCACGAATCATGCTGATCGTCCCGAAAACAGCACGACCAACCCGACAGGTTAGCCCAATTACCTCACCTCGCCGATTCCGAATGGCGCTAATGCGGTGAAGGGTTCGCTCAATGCCAGCGCGATTATCGCCACCAAAATCACCGACGCTGTTGATACATTCGTTGAGGTCACTTTGGGTAATCGGAATTTCAGAAAGGTATTCTGCTAAACCCGGAAACCGAGCCTCTGGGCGACGACCTAGGTCTAACACAACTTCAACCAGCATGTTGCGTTGAGGGTGTTGCTGTAGTTGAAGCTGAATAGAAGCCGGAAGAATGTTGAGCAGTTTATTTAAGTCGTCTGTAACAAGCAAGTCAGCCGATACGGTGTTATCCATCTTGGATGTTTTTTAAAAATCACTTAAGGACAATGGGAGAGGAAATTGGCAACCTTATGAAGCCTCTTAATTGCTGCCCAGCAGGGTGCTAATCAAAAAAATGGAGCCATATAAATTGCCATGTAGGGGGCATAAAATTCAGGTGAACTGACAAAAAATTGAGCACGAGGTTGAAACCTTAGGATAATTCATGGTCGAATTGCGGTGATGAGCGAAACGGTTTGAGTTGCGACACAAGGGAATGAGCAAGCTGTACGGCTTGTTGCAAAGATTTAGGAGCTTGTTCTAAAAGAATCGGTTGAGGTAATGACAAAAATTGCGATCGCAGAGTGGATACTGATGATTCAGCAAAGCTTGTTACTAATTGCCCATCTCCTTTATTTCTGGCTAGAACCGACAGGGAGTTTTCAATGGGTTCTATCGCTTCTAGCTGTTCTAAGACAGGTGACAGCAACATTCGGGCATAGCTTCCATAGGCAACTCCTGAAACCTGTGAAGGCGAACGGGGTCGCGGAGTTAGCACAGTTCCAAACGGGGGCGTTTCAAGATGAGGCATTGAGCTATCGCGGGAAGAATTAGACGCTAACAGATTGAGCGATCGCAGTTTGGGTACAGTGTAATCGTTTGTTCCTCCTGCTAACTGAACATATCCCGGCAACCCTGTCGCTAATACCTTTTGTCCTAGTCGAATGGCTGCTCTGGTTGCGCCATTGCCAATGTCCCCGCTCATCGGACGACCATCGGTTTGCCAAATAAGAGGGCAGGGCAACGGCGAAACAACATCGTACAGTGCCCAGAGATATTCGCTCAGATTCTCGCCATCAGGACAGCTAATTGCAATTAGCTGAAGCTGGGGCAACCAAGGTTTAATTGCTGACCACAAGCGTTGAAAATCTATGAGCCGTCCTACTTGGGTATGAATTTCAATGGCATCAATCCCCATTTCTAGCACTAAGGGGGCGATCGCTTGAGTCGTTGAAACATAGGAATGGGCTGAAATATGTTGAATGGGACAAATCGGCAGGCAGCGCCCACAGCCATAACAGCGATCTTCAATGACACCATGGCTGTTAATAGCACCTGCCGGACAGACCTGTTCACAGGGACGGGCGCAATCTGAAGGACAATTAAGAGGTAAAAATGTTGCTTTGCGAAAGTGAGGATCTTCACCATCATTTAGGCTAACCATGAGCAATGGCTTTTGAAGCATCGCAGAAGTCGGGTGGGAATTACGGCGACCCATCTCCATCGCCACCTGAATGGCTTCTTTAGCCGCGATTACCACTGCTGGATCAGCCGCAATGTCAACACAATCGACACCCGCCAACGTATATGCCAACGTCAGGTTGCGAACAGTAGGAAGATTTTGGAAACTGGCTCCGCAGATTAGTTTAAACCAGTGCCCGTCTCTTAAAGATTGCAGCGGATAGTTTGGTTCACTCACCCCTTAATGCTAATGCTCTATGGGGAAATTTAGGATCTTAAAGCAAAAATATTTTAAATATTGGTTTGGAATGGGTTTCGAGTACGCTCAACCCGCAGACTTTGGGTGTTGAGCGTACTCGAAACCCTGACTACAATCTTGCATATATTGCAGCGTCTCCCCCTATCAATTACCTTTCACCGTAAAACTGAGCAGGCTACGCAACCATCACAGCTTGCTTTAAAGGTTGCCAACGGAAATAGCGATCGCCGCCAAGCTCCACAGCAATCTTTACTCGTGGTTCCGTAATCGGTAGGGTCGTCAAATATTCAATCTCCTGACTGGTCAAGATATGTCCCTCAATAATCCACAACAAAAGCCCTTTGGAGTCGGCAGGTAACTTCTCCAACTCATAGGAAATGATTGGCGGAATGTAATAACGGTAGCCCACCATTGCCCCAGTAACCGTACCGCACTTTTTACCTAAATGAGGGGGACGAACCCCATGAACCTCGGTTAGATAAGCAGCCACATCTCCTAATCCTCGTGCGGTGATCGTAAGAGCATTATACCCAGCAGCACGAATTCGTCGCTGGTAACGTCCTTCAAAACCGCCTTCCAGAGGAACATACAGACCCAACGAACCATGTAGTTCTAAATCTCGGATCAACTTTTTGCCAGTTGTAATTAGCGCCATCGATTTCTCTCTAACTATCAAAAGTTGCTAAAACAGGTATCCAAAGGCAACACCAATGATACTGCAATGCCTCAATTATTCGCGTATTCCATAGCAACAGTCTCTCATACCTATAAAAAAGCTCCAAGCTGAGATGAATAGGAGTTTGCTATGGATGGGATAGGGAGAAGCGGTAGGTTTTTATCCATAGATTGGATTTAAACAGAAACACTTATCCCTTGTCTCAACAAGCTAACGGTTTGTGGTAAAACTCCAACCATTAAGGCAAAGGCTTCATCAGGAATTTTGGCGACGGTGTTAGCTCCAAAGTAATTGTCAAACTGATTCAAAATCATTTGTGCTCTTTGGGATGGAATGGGGTTATCAGTCAGTTGATGAGTCAACCGAATCCACTGTCGCCGAATGAGATAGGCTTTTTGACGCTCCTCTTGATCTTCAGGGCAAATTAAAGACAGTTCTCCCACAGGCAGTACCTGATGGGAATCTACATCAAAAAAGCTGCCAACTGCTGCCCCAGGACCAGCAAAGGCTGCATAGAATTGCTTGTAAATGATTAGTCCATTTCGCCGTCTGCTATTGACCATCCAAAGCTGTCCACCAGTCAATTGGCACAGAACAAGGCTGTTGTTTTGATCTTCAGCAGAATTAGGAAAGGAGCTTGGACTTTCATGAGTCATAGGGCTGTCATCGAATCAACAAATTGCTCAACCTCCTAGAAATGGTAACTCCTTAAATCTGAAAAATAGGCATTGAAAGGGGCGATCGCGCACAATTACTTCAGTCAATTCCGGCTTTACTTTTTAGGTAATTTGTACTGACTGACAATTCGCTTGGCGTATTCAGGAACATGAGCTTCTAGCTTTTCGGGATAGTGACGCTGGACATAAAGATAATTGCGAGTGAAGTGGGAGTCGATCGAAAAGCGCGCATATTCTAAGCCTTTAGGACCAATGCGCTCAATCACTACGCCCATCAGTTTGGCTGCCCACATAGGCAAAGTCACGCCCTTATCATAAGCGGGGATGCTTTGCTGAACAGCTTCTTTGCGATCGCCCTGAGACATCACCGGTTGCGTCTCGATCTGATCATTCACCAGATCCAGCATTTCCTGACCGCGATCGTTGCGAACCACAATCCACTGCCAGCCGAAGGGTGCGCCCATATAGCCCACCACCAGATCCGCCAAAGAATTTACATAATCAAAACAACTCATGCAGGATGGGGCAAATACATCTTTGAGTTGATTAGTTTTTAAGCCAAAGAACGGCACGGTTTCGGTAGAGCCATCTTCATGTTTGAAGTGGACACGGAAGTCTTGCATGAATTCATAGGAAACCACAGTAGAGGGCGATCGACTGGTGGTGTCCAAAAATTTCTGCAATCCAGCACGGGTGACATTATCGACACAAGGGGTTCCCAGTACATACAGCTTTTCCAAGCCTAGTTGCTTTTCTACCGTCCGCAGCGCTTGGATTTGACAACCGACTCCAATCACTAGCAGCCGCTTCATGCCCGATTGCTCAATTTGCTCTAATACCGATAAGTTGGGAGAAAGGGTCGGTTTATTCACTCGCGCCGCCAAAATTTCCTCCGGCGTGCGGGCAATCACGGGTTTAGGCTGAAAACGGTCTTGGTCAGTATTTTGCACACAGACGACTCCTTCTACCATGCCGCGAGTCAGCATTTCGATCGCAATGCTGCTAACAATCCCCGTCCACTGGGCACCCGCGATCGGCTCGGTTTTTTTGGCTGCCATCATGTCTTGATGCACGCCAAAGTACCACTCATCTTCGTTGTCTAAATCACGGCTGCGATCGTGGGCTTCTTCCTCCAGTTCTGCAATATGCTGGGTCAGAAAAGCGCAAGCATCTTTGACATAGTGAATGTAATAGGTATCGCACAGCCCACATTCGCTGCACAGTTCCTTGGCAGGGCGACGACTGGAAGGTTTAAGAGCCTTGGCTTTTTCATGAGAATGAGTGACAGACATAGTTCTATGTTTTGAATTTTAAGTTTTATAAACCCTCTGGACTAGCTTCGCCAACGGGTAGCGTTGACCTAGCAAATATTCCAAGACAAAGAGGCGTTGCCGTTTTCAGAAAAGAAAATCATTTGCCGGGTTTCCAATTTCAAACTGGCATCGAAATAATGGGCGATCAAGAAAAAAGTCTAGAGCTTACTCCCACAATACCTTAGAGCAGATATTGGATACTTAAAATATGCGAAATTTGGCAGTGGAAAGCAACTGTAATGTGAATGAACCAAGCGTATTCCGTCCCTCACAAGACATCCATCACAGTATAAAATTTGCCAATTTCAGTTTAAGTTGCAGCCTATATCAGTTGCGAAAATCTCCAAAAATTATAAAAGGGTTAGAGAAGTTTAACAGCAGCTACTTTGTATATTTCTACTCCTTTCCCTCTTCCCTTCCATACCTCTTTCCTCTTGAGATTAAAGTTAACAGCGACTAGATATACAGGAGTTTACTGAGTAAATCTTAGTGGGGCACAAAGTCTTCTGTATATTTGCTGTTTATCTGTTCGGTGGGGTGGGGCACTTTAGAGATACCACTTCGATTTACTTCATATTGATGGCAAAGACCATGACAGATGTTCAAGAAATAGAAGTCATTTTCTTTTTTCAGAAAGGGCTGCATCTCAATAAACAGAATGACTACAGTTCTGCGATCGCCAGCTATGACGCAGTTCTGATGCGGCAACCCGATTATCCTGATGCCTGGTACAACCGAGGAAATGCCCTTTACCGATTGGGACAGTATCACGCTGCCATTACCAGCTACGATAGGGCACTCGAATATGAGCCTGGGTTTTCGGAAGCCTGGAACAATCGCGGCAGCGCTTTGGATGATTTGCACCAGTATGAAGCGGCGATCGCGAGCTACGATCAAGCCCTAAAATATCGCCCCAACTACTGTTGGGCTTGGTATAACCGAGGGATTGCCCTGCGTAATCTAGAACGTTACGACGAAGCGATTAATAGCTATGACCGTGCCATTGAATTTAAGCCTGATTACTATTGGGCATGGTATAATCGGGCACTTGCACTGAAGCAATTGGATAAACTAAAAAGCGTTGTGGCATCCTATGACAAAGCCATAGAGTTTAAGCCAGATTTTGAGGAAGCTTGGACAAATCGCGGCAATGCTCTCTATCACTTAGGCTACCTGGCAGCCGCGATCGCCAGTTACAATAAGGCTTTAACTCTAAAACCCGACAGCCCCAATACGTTTTACAATCAAGCGTGCTGCTATGCGCTTCAGGAAGAATACGATTTGGCATTTGCCAGTTTGCAACGGGCAGTTGAACTCAGCCCTCAAGAATATCGAGAAATTGCTAAAACCAATTCAGACTTTGATGGATTGCGAGCAGATGAGCGGTTTGCAAGCTTAATCAACGAGTAACTTCAAGAAATAAATTCTAAAATCGGGGGCATTCTATTAGTATAGAATTCTAATCAGTCTCTACGTAGTCAGCGCTGTTGGTGCATTGAGTTGAGTGTGAATATCTGAGAGTCCCTATGAATCACAGCGAAGACTCCCAAATTTTATATAGTCATGGGCATGTCCTCCGCGAATTAGGACATCATGCTAGTGCAGTAGATAAATATGATGCGATTTTAACCGCTCAACCGCGCGATCATAGAGCATGGAATTGTCGAGGCTATGCGTTGGAAAGCGCGGGACAGTGTGAAGACGCACTGGTTAGCTTTGATCGGGCGATCTCCCTCCAGCCCAAGTATGCCCCCGCATGGCAGGGAAGAGGAATTGTCCTGGCAAAACTGAGTCAGTATGAAGATGCCATTGTCAGTTTCAATCGGGCATTAAAGTTTCAACCAGAGGACTATCGGGCATGGCAAAACCATGGCAAAGCATTGATGGGATTGTGCCGCTATAAGGATGCAATCGCCAGTTTCGAGCAAGTGCTGACCCTCAAACCTGACAGTTACAAAGCCTGGTATAACAAGGCAGTTGCCCTAAGCTGCCTGAATCGCTACACCGAAGCGCTCACCAGCCTAAACAATACGCTGATTATTAAGCCTAGCTGCCATTACGCCTGGAACTATCGCGGTATGGTGCTTTCTAAACTAGAGCAGTTTCAAGAATCTCTCGCCAGTTTTGATAAATCCTTGCAGGTAAAGCCCAATAATGCCAATGCCTGGTATGGCAAAGCCTGCTCCTATGCTCTGCAAAGTAACTCAGATAGGGCGATCGAACACTTGAAGCAAGCGATCGGCTATAGCCCTTATCTCTGTCAACTGATGGCAAAGACTGATCCCAACTTCAATCGTATCCGCACTGATCCACGATTTCAAGCGCTGTTGCAGGATAAAACTTAAACAAACAGCAAAACCTCACTAGACCGCCCGAATCAGTTGCAGGGTAATGAAGTTGCTAACTGCCGCTAAAGTTAAAGCATGAAATCAATTGTGCAGGGTATGGCATGGGAACTTTTGAGCAAACACCTAAACAAACCGAGATTTTGAGTGCTGTGCAGCAGTTAGTCGAAGTGGTTGCCCGGTTACGATCGCCCGATAGCGGCTGTCCGTGGGATCTTGCCCAAACTCCAGAAACCCTAATTTCCTTCGTAATTGAGGAAGCTTACGAAACCGTAGATGCCCTTCGCAGCGGTAATTCTGCTGCCATTTGTGAAGAACTTGGCGATTTGTTACTTCAAGTAGTACTCCAAGCACAGATTGCCAGCGAAACTAATCAATTCGACCTGCAAACAGTGGCGCAAGGCATTACCGATAAGCTAATTCGACGGCATCCTCACGTATTCGGTGATGTGAAAGTGCAGAGTCTAGAGGATCTCCATCGTAACTGGGAGAGAATTAAGGCGGTAGAAGAAGGAGAAGACCCAGATATTGAGCCGCCTCTAAGCAAAAAACTAAGTCGCTATGGGAGATCGCTGCCGCCAATCATGGCAAGCCTAAAAATCTCGCAAAAAGCAGCGGAAGCAGGCTTTGAATGGGAAACCGTAGATGGCGTATGGGATAAATTTAATGAAGAACTGACGGAATTTAAAGACGCGATCGCCAGCGAAGATCAAGCCCATCAAGAATCTGAACTGGGCGATCTATTATTTACCATCATCAACCTGGCACGCTGGTATGACCTCGATCCCAGTGCTGCTCTCCAAGGCACCAACCACCGTTTCATTCAACGCCTACAACTGATGGAAACTGTCGCCGATCGTCCCCTGGAAAACTATACCTTGGCAGAACTAGAAACCCTTTGGCAGCAAGCAAAAGCAACATTAAGAAAGAGCGGGGAGTGAGGATTTAAGATGAGGAGTGCGATCGCAACGATTGGTTTCCCACCTTTTATGAAACCGTTCCTGATCAATTGCCCTTGTATCAATTCGCAGGTTTTAGCCATGTCCAAATTGGTAAAGATGCCATCATTGACCTGACTACTTTTAACTTAAAAGGCAAAGCAAATCAAAATCTGCGGACTGCCATCAATCGCTAACAAAGACTGGATATCGCGTTGAGGTGTTTGAGCCACCCATTAGCGATGAATTGATTGCTCAGCTTAAAACAGTGAGTGATGAAGCACCAATTTAAAGAAAGAATTCAACCCCGCTGGGAACCCCGCTATCTGGTTTTTCTCAGCCTTACCCACTTACGGTTCGCTCATTTTCAGGGTGGCTCGTCAGATTGTGGCCCAAG
>QBMH01000290.1 GCA_003249025.1 Leptolyngbya sp.
TCCAACTCAATCGCTTGCATTACCTTTTGCCGGAAATCATAACTGTAGGGTTTAGCCATTGCTAGTCGAAGTAAAACGATTAGGATGCTTCTAGTCTATGTCCTATCTTGACTGGCGACAGCTATATGAGTCTTACTGGAAATCCAAGCTTACAAGTAGTTCAAGCAGGGTTCAGGTACGAGCCAAAGTTCACCCGATAGAAAGCGATCGCGTTCAATCCAGCGAGCGGTGATGTTCTCTGCTAAACCGTCGGCAAACACCAACTCTTCCAATTGGTAAAATTTTTGATCCACGAAATCAGCCCGATAAAGCTGAACCATTTCATGAAACGGAGTGCCGCCATATGTAAAAATATTTTCGGTGCAGCCGAGGTATTGAATATTCGTCAGTTCCGCCTGAATTTCTTCTTGAAACTCCCGCTGAAGTGCTTCTAGGCTGGTTTCGCCAAACTCAATCCCGCCGCCCAATGCTCGGTGAAACGTCCTTTGTTTATATGGATCGTATGCTTCATAGACAAACACGCGATCGCCCTGGAAAATCAGCCCCAACGCCACCGCCCGAATCGCCGAATTTCCCATTGCCTCTCGCCCCTTAGTTATATTGACTTTCAAACATCAGATCCGATCTGTGGCTGTCACCCGTTTGCCAATCCTCGTTTTCGCCCCCAATAATCACCTGCTCAATCGTGACAAAATCCTTGCTAAATTGGCGGAGTGAATTGATCAACACATCTAGGGCGATCGCGTCACTGGTGCCCAAATCAAACCAGCAGCGCGCCCAACCGCCCTCATATTCCACGTCGCCCATGTTGTGCATCAACGCCGACAAGCTAGTTTCTGCGATGTCTTCGTCGTAATCCATGTAGCCAATTTCTAGCCCAACTTCTTGCACCTGCATATTTTCAGCATTAAAGCCCCCCAGTTTGCCAATAAAAAACCAGGAATTCAAGACTTCCTCAACATATTGCTTCTCCATCTCGGATGGAACCGTGCTGAACTCTAGCCAAATCCATACACTGAATGGATTAAATTCACGAAACTGTATCTGCATAGCGATCGCTCCCAAACGTTCCTACTTCCAGCATACGGAAGGACAACGTAAAATGGGAGCGGAAATAGGTTTCAGAGGTCAGGTTTCAGGGATCAGGGAAGAAGGAAGACAAGCCAGAAAAAATCAAAACTCGTAGTTCAAAACTTCCTATTTTCTATTTCCCGAAACCTGAAACCCGAAACCTACCGCTACTTCACTCCTGCCAATCGTTCTTTTGCCTTACGCTGCGATCGCTCCATTTCACGGACTAAACCCACAAGCAACTGATCTTTTTTGCTCAAGGCTTTATCGAAATAGGCGAGGCTTTCTTGGTCTTTCCCTTGTTTCACCAAAATTTTGGCTTTGAGATATTGAATCTCTGGGTTGGTAGGCGTGAGGGCGATCGCGCGATCAACGGCAGCCAGCGCTTGATCATATTGCTTCATTTCTAGATAGCCCATTGCCAAACCGCGTTCTGCCAAATAGCGAGGATTCGCATACTTTTGCAACCGCTCTACCCCTTTCGCTGAGTCACCAAACGGCAAATAAATACCGGTGTAAACATCCATATAGCCCCGTAGCATATTCAGTTCGGGGTCATTGGGCGAGATCGCCTCTGCCGCATCCAGATACTTAATGACCTGCTGCAATTCCTTCAACACTTGAGGCGTGCCTTTAATCGTGCCATCTTTTGTAAAAGCATATACGCCGTCAAAAAAGTGGCTCACTGCCAGATACATATTGCCGCGCAGAGGATCGGTGGGCAATAATTTCTCGGCAGCAGTACGGGTTTGAGTGCCATAGCCACGAAACTGCTCCAACAAGGCAGCTTGCTTTTCTTTATTATCTCGACCTACCAAAATATCGTTGTAAGCCAAGGTCGCTTTCATCGACAGTGCCAACGGCTCCGTGGACTCGGTTTGGCTCAAATAAGTGGCGGCAGCTTTGTAGTCTCCCTGCTTAAAGAACGCTTCAAACGCGGCTTCGGTTTTGTCGCTGATGGCTCTGGGATTCGTACTGCGGAAGGGATCTTTGGCGAGGGCTGAGTTCGTCAACAGTCCGATCGCAAGCATTGCAGCACTCACGACCTGAGAAATAGTTTTAAGAGAAGACTTTGCAGGATATTGGGGTGCGGTCAAGCGATTAGTCATAATTCAGTTTTTCCATAGTCGGTTTCGATCCTAGCTTTGGTGCCATTCTGTAGCAATGAAGCCGTTGGCGTGGGCATAATGAGAAGGCATTCGTTATGCTAGCTTGTCTGACGGTTTCACTAAAGCTAGGTTCCAGGTTAAGTCTTCTAATTAAGTCTCTTCTTGCTGCCCTGATGGATTGTTGTGAATGCTGAATCTTAGAAATCTTTCCTATCATCCGCCTGCGACCCATGTGCCAATTTTAAAGCAAATTAATTTGCAGGTTGCGCCGCAGCAACTAACGCTGATTGTGGGGCCCAGCGGCTCTGGCAAAAGTACGCTGCTGGAGATTTTGTCGGGATTGGCAGAAAAAACCCAGGGCACTATCCATTGGCGCGATCAAGAGCTTACACCGTTGCATCTCCAGCAGTTGAGTGGTCTGGTGTTTCAGTTTCCAGAGCGCCATTTCTGCGGTGGCACCATTTTGGAAGAACTGCGATTGGGGCATCCAGAGTTAACCAGCGATCGCATCCAGCAGGCACTAACTGAAGTGGGATTGGAGCAGTTATCTCTTAGCGCCAAACCCCATTCGCTCAGCGGAGGACAACAGCGGCGGCTAGCCTTGGCAGTGCAGTTAATTCGGCAACCTCATTTGTTGCTGTTAGATGAACCTACGGCAGGACTCGATTGGTCAATGCGGCGACAATTGGTGAGCTTACTGGCAAAATTGAAAACCCAGTGGGGTTTGTTGGTGGTGTCTCACGATGTGGGAGACCTGCTTGAGATTGCCGATCAATGCTGGACTTTGCACCAAGGTGAATTGGTTTCAGTGACACCAGAAAGCTTGAAAGAACGAGCTTTTAGACCTCAGCTAGTCTCCTAAATCAGAATATCCACAGCCAGACAGCCCTTAAATCACAAAGAATTTTTACATCTTTGAAACATCGCAGCCCGATCAGAAGTCTAAAATTAAGATGACGGATGGCTTATTATTCGTAGGGGCAAATCTGGGTGCATTTCCCTTTGGCTACACGGAACACTGCTCTATTTTGTTCGCGTGTCTGGAGTGTTAACCAACTAATTTTCACCTAGAGACACCATTCTTAGACCTCTACTGTTTTGCGTTACTCTTTCCATTCAAGGATTTTAATGATGAAGTATTTACTGGCAACATGTTCGCTGATGGTGATGTTGGGCGCGGGTCATAGTTTGCCAGCGTTAGCCCAAAGCACCCCATCTGCCCCAGCACCTTCTAAGCCAGCGATCGCGGATGATGACCTGAAGAAATTTGTGAGTGCAGCAAAAAAACTAGAAACCATTTCTAGAGATCGAAATACTCAAGTCACCCAAGCTGTGCAAAAGGAAGGGTTGACGATTGATCGTTTCAAAGAGATTTTTCTAGCTCAAAAAGATCCCAAGGCTCAGACAATCAACCAAATTTCCGATGATGAAAAGCAAAAGTTTGAGCGCGCGATCGTGCAACTGAGCCAAATTCAAAAAGACACTCAAACCAAAATGGGAAGCGCTGTCCAAGCTGAAGGATTTGAAGTTCCTCGCTTTTTGCAAATTTTGGATGCCATTCAAAAAAATCCTGACTTGCAAAAGAAAGTCGAGCAAATGCTCAAACCTGCTAGCTAAGCTTAGGGTTTATCTAAAGATAATTGCCCAATTTGATTAGCGGTCAGCAGTCAGCTATCAGCCTTTTGCTCACTGCCGACCGCTACAGGATATTACTCCTTCATGTATTTATCTATTTATTCAGTCAGAACTTCTCGTTTACTTTTTAGAGGGATGAGGAGCGTGATAGTCGGTGTTGGCAGCGCGATCGCCCTAGGAATCGTTAGCCCGGTTCACGCTGCCGATCGCATCTTTGTGACTTACAACATTTTAGAGCGATCGATTTCTGTTCAATCCCTGGAAGATTATGCAAAAACGGGAGTGATGGATGAGGATCTGGCTGTGTATGCTCAGTATGCCGATCCTAAAGTGCTGCAAAATCTTCGCAGTGCCTTAGTTGCCAAAGCCGACCTGAGTTCGGTGACCCTTGCTCAATTTCTCTACTCGCCTCAAGGGGATGCTGCCCTAAAACGTCTAGGGCAGGTCATTCAGCCAGAGTCGCGCTTATCGGGGTCAAAAGCAATTCGGGCGGCATTGATTTTGGCAGCCGCAGAGCCAGGGGGTTTAACGCTGATCAATTTTTTGCAGAAATTTCCAACGCGCGGCATTCGGATTGATGTAGAGCGCAGTTTGCAGGTAGTGGGCGAACTGAACCGATTAATTAGTCAATCCCAAAAAATGACTGAAGCGATTACTCAGCAAGCTTTAGCAGAAAGCCTTTCTGATCCCCCGATCGCCCCAGAGCAATCGCGAGATTTACGTCAGCCCGGTGCTTACAAATTCGAGAAACAAACGATTACGCTGAATGATTCTAATCGTGCTGCGGTTGTGTCCTTGCCTGGTGCCGTTGATAAAACCGCGATCGCCCCGATCTATCGATCGGGAGCCGACTTACTGAAAGGACGCATTTATCCAGTCGATCTTTACTTACCCGTGACGGGTCAAACCACAGCGCCCAACTCTGTGCCTGTCGTTGTGATTTCCCATGGATTGGGTTCCGATCGCAGCAGTTTTGCTTACCTTGCCAAACATCTTGCCTCTCATGGATTTGCGGTGTTAGTGCCAGAGCATCCTGGAAGCAATCGCAGTCAGATAGAATCTCTTTTGGCAGGTATTGCCAGTGAAGTTGCCGAACCCACAGAGTTTGTCAATCGCCCATTGGATGTCACCTATTTGCTGAACTATTTAGAGCAGCAAGCCCGTACTAACCCCGCATACCAAGCCCTCAATCTGAAGCAAGTTGGAGTAATTGGACAATCTTTTGGAGGTTACACTGCCTTAGCATTGGCAGGCGCACCGATTAACTTTAAAGAACTCGATCTTGCCTGTCGTGATTTGGACAATACTTTCAATGTTTCCCTGTTGCTGCAATGTCGGGCGCAACAGCTTGAAGTTAGCTTCCCGTTTAAAACAGAGTTCCGCGATCCTCGAATTGCAGCCGCGATCGCCCTTAACCCAATCACTAGCGCCATTCTGGGGCAAGACAGCATCAGCAAAATTACAATCCCCACCCTGATTTTGGCAGGCAGCGCAGATACCGTTGCCCCAGCTTTATTTGAACAAATACCACCATTTACTTGGCTAACAACGAACGATAAATATTTAGTGCAGCTCATTCCTGGTACTCACTTTTCAGTAATTGGTGAAGGGGAAATTGGCAGTGATGCGGTTGCCCTCCCACCTGAAGTGATTGGTCCCAATCCCGAAATTGCACAGCGCTATACCAAGGCTCTTGCCCTTGCTTTTTTCCAAACCTACATTGCCAATCAACCGACCTACCGCCCCTATCTCAGCGCTTCCTATATGCGATCGCTGATGGAACCCTCCATTCAAATCGATCTAATCCGCTCCCTGCCATAAATGAGTCGATTTAGAGTAACTAAATAGGCAGATGCCTTATTTATAAGACGTTAATTTCGCCTTTCTACGTCAGCTAAAAAATTCCCTTTGGGTCAAAAAATGACTCGAAGGGAATATAGAACCCGTTTGATATCTAATTGAGCGCTAGCCGTTTGAGCATCAGTCGGAT
>QBMH01000291.1 GCA_003249025.1 Leptolyngbya sp.
ACTCGCCTTGGGCCACAATCTGACGAGCCACCCTGAAAATGAGCGAACCGTAAGTGATCAACCTTAAAGATATGGAAATTGTGGTGAGTGGCAAACGGGCGAAGGTACGCTTACCTGATCTAAGCATATTGAGTGAAGAAGGGTACGCAACCCTGGTAGGACAGCGCAGCAACACGATTACCCAAGAGATGCCACCGCCACTTCTGGTGGTTGAGGTGGTTTCACCTGGACAGGATAACCGCGATCGCGATTACCGCTACAAACGCACGGAATATGCAGCACGAGGGATTGCGGAATACTGGATTATTGACCCGGAACGGCAGCAAGTGACGCTGTGCTTATGGGTGAATGGGCAATATGAAGACACGCTTTATACGGGTGACACGCCCCTAGCATCGACGATCGTTCCTGATTTTAAGCTGAGTGCTGCTCAGATTCTGGCATTTGGACAAAATTAGTGGACTGAAACTGCCCGATTTCAAGTCAAAAGATTCGATTCAACAGCAGGGGAGCAATTTCACCGATCGGCAAAATGTGTTGAGCGGCCCCCAGGGCGATCGCCTCCTTCGGCATGCCAAACACAATACAGGTTTGTTCATCCTGGGCAATGGTAGTGCCGCCAGCCTGGGCGATCGCCTGTAAGCCATCGGCACCATCCCGTCCCATACCCGTGAGCAAAATGCCAACGGACGATCGCGGATAGCAGGCGGCAACAGCTTGAAACAACACCGTGACAGACGGACGATGCCCGGAAACAGTAGGCGTGCTGACGGTAGTGAGTCGCCCTTGAGCGTCGAGTTGCAGATGTTGTCGTTCGGGAGCGAAATAGATAATGCCGGGTTTGGGGAATTCTCCTGGTTGGGCGATCGTCACACGCAAGGCACATTCTCCAGCCAGCCAATCCACCAATCCTTGCAAAAACCCTTCGCTAATATGTTGGACACACAGAATCGGGACAGGAAAGTTAGCAGGCAGTTGTTTCAGGATCGTGTGCAATGCCTGGGGACCGCCTGTGGAGGCTCCGATCGCGACAACTTTGGGAGTGGCGAGTGGCGAGTGGCGAGTGGCGAGTGGGGAATGGCTGGCGGGTTTCGGGCTGAATGGTTCTGGTTTACTTTTGGGGCTGAGTGGTTTCGTTCTGGGTGTTGCCGTCTCAGTTCTGGAAGCGTGGCGGGTAAAGACGGTCACTCCTGCCAGAACTTTGATCCGGTTAATTAAGTCCTGTTTGATTGGTTCATAGTCTGAAAGGGAGTCAACGCTGGGTTTTGGGAAAACATCCAAAGCACCCGCTTGCAGCAGTTCAAACACATTGCGGGAATCTTCCTGGGTGTTGACGGAGGTACTGATCACCAGAATGGGACGAGGATAATCTGCCATGATGCGGCGGGTCAGTTCCAGCCCACTCATTTTGGGCATGTGGAGATCGGTGCAAATCACCTGCGGCTGGGCAATGGGAATTTGCTCTAATGCTGCCACGCCATTCGGGGCAGTTCCCACCACATCCACTTCTGGGGAACTCGCCAGAATCCGCTTGAGGATGGTCAAGGCGACAGGCGAATCTTCCACCAGGAAGACACGAATGGGGGCAGGGTGTTTCATGTGTTTAATAATGGCTACCTACTTGCCACAACTTGTTGCTGAACCTGTTGTTGAACCTGTTGTTGAACCTGTTGTTGAACCGGAATTTGAATCACAAACTCTGTTCCTGCTCCAGGTGTGGAAAGGCATTTCAGCTTACCACCATGTTTTTCAGTAATAACTTGATAACTAATGGACATGCCCATACCCGTCCCTTTGCCGATCGGCTTTGTGGTGAAGAACGGGTTGAAAATCTGTTCTTGAATGGGTTTAGGCATCCCGGCACCATTGTCAGCGATCGCAATTTCGACCCAGTTTGCCTCAATCATAGAGGTGCGAATGGTGATTTGATTGGGGTCGTTTTGGATTTCTTGATAGGTGCGCTTGGCATTCATTTCTTCTAGCGCATCGATGGCATTCGCCAAAATATTCATAAACACCTGATTGAGCTGCCCTGGATAGCATTCTATTGGAGGTAAGGTACTGTAGTCTTTGACAAGTGCGATCGCTGGTCGTTCGGGTCTGGCTTTCAAGCGATGTTGCAAGATTAGCAGCGTACTTTCAAGCCCTTCATGAATATCAACGGCTTTATAATCTGATTCATCCATCCGTGAAAAGTTGCGGAGTGACAGCACAATTTGACGAATGCGATCGGCTCCGATCTGCATGGATGCCAGTAGTTTGGGTAAATCCTCCTGCACAAACGCCAGGTCAACTGCCTCCGCTTCGACTTGAATTTCAGCAGCCGGATTGGGATAGTGTTTTTGATAAAGCTGAATCAAGCCGAGTAGACTCTGAGCATATTCATCAGTGTGACTAAGATTGCCGTGAATAAAGTTAACGGGATTATTAATCTCGTGGGCAACGCCAGCCACCAATTGACCGAGGCTCGCCATTTTTTCAGTCTGCACCAATTGTGCCTGATTGCGATGCACGTCCTGAAGGGTTTGCTCTAATCCTTTGGTCTCTTGCTCGCTTTGTTGACGCTTGAGTTTGGCTTGCACAAGCAGCCAGGAGCCGATCGCAATCAGTCCTGTGAGTCCAACGAAGAGGAGCAACAATTGATTGTAGATTCCCTGCGATCGCTGAGTGAAAACCCCCGTTGAAACGTAAGTTACCAGCTTCCAGGCATAGGCTTTAGTATCCACTTGCGCTTGACTAGACTCGAACATACGCCCCGACCCTGTACTGGATCGTGCCCCGTGGATATCCAGTAATGGATAAATCGTGGTAAAAGTATATAGCCCTGCCTGAGTTTGAAATTGCCCGGTTTGTTGATTATTAATCTGCTGCCAGGTGTCAGGAAACGCCTTCGCAAAGGTGCGATCGTGGCGATCATCATACATGAAGCCCCACTCGTCTTCTGGATTGGTTCCTTGCAGCCAATACCCTTTCGCATTCAGCAGCAAGGTCTGCCCCGACGACAACGAGTTCTTCTGGGATAAGTCTTGCAGAAACGATTCAGCTAGATAATTGAGGACAACAATCCCGCGTTTCTGCCCCTGAGTATCCAAGATCGGCGTTCCAAAGCGAATCATGGGTTTCAGCGGTTGTTCAATCTTGCCAAAGTCGATGTTTAAGTCTAAAGGCGAGATGAAAACCTCACTATTTTTCAACGCGATCGTATCTTTAAACCAGTAGCGCTTGGATTGATTTTGCAAACGTCGATCGGGCACAACACCAGGCTGACCTCGGTTAAAATTAACTCGCACCACTTCCTGCCCAGTTGCATCCAAAAAACGAATCTGGTCATACTGGCGCTTCTGTTTCGACGCGACCAGATACTCTTCTGCCAGGGCGGCTTGAGACTCCTGCACAGTGGTTTGGTTGCTTGCCGGATCAAGCATGACTCGTAGTTCATGCTGCTGTGCCAACACCATCAAATCAGCACGAATAGCGCTAAAGCGGTTGGCAAATAAGGTTGCTTTCACCTCAACTTCACGCTGTTCGGTACTGGCAATTTCACTCCGGATCAGATTGGTTTGAATCTGATAAAAAGTGACTAAGCCTGTGCTGACCAATGCCGTTATGGGTAGAAAAAGGCTGAGAAATGGCTTGACTGCACTGTTGGACGAATTGGGAGAAGTCGTCTGCTTGTGGAGTTTGTGGAGTTGCCGGAATTTGAAGTGCTTCAGCATTGGCGTAGCCTGTTAAACAGGATGTTTTTTAATTACGAGCGTTCTTAAGCGCCTTGAACAGTCACTGTTTCTAGAATTCCCTGTTGCGGCTGAAGTTACACAGCATGGGCGCGATCGCAACCTGTCTTAATCGACAGGGGATCAAACTGCATAGGAGTTGGGGGCTAAGGGTGGTGACGAGAAAATTGTGCTTCATCCGCAAACCGCTACACTAACCGCTTTAAGGTTGATAGCAATGCCTCTTGATTAAAGCTGCCTTTGGTAATGTAGGCATTGGCTCCGGCTTCCGCACCCCGGCGTTTATCCTCATCGCTGGCAAGGGACGTAACCAGAACAATCGGCAGATCAATATATTCCTGGTATTGGCGGATTTTGGCGGTTAAGCCTAAGCCATCGAGGTTTGGCATTTGCACATCGGTGACAACGGCATCAACGGTATGCGATCGCAGTTTAGTTAAGCCATCCAAGCCATCGACAGCGGTAATCACCTGGTAGCCTGCGGTTTCCAAAATCCGTTTTTCTTGAGTGCGGGTGGCGATGGAATCTTCGACTAACAAAACGGTTTGCTTGGTCGGCGTGGGCTGTTGGGTGTGAGTGGGAGCAAGGGAGTGTGATCGCGATCGGGCTGACTTCACCAAATCCTGGGGATTCAACACCATGCACACATCGCCTGTGCCTAAAATTGTTGCCCCAGAGACATTGCGGACTCGTTGAAGCAACTGACTTTGTGGTTTAATCACCACATCTTGTTCATCCACCAACGCATCCACAATCACGCCCAATTGTTCTTGCCCAATCTGAAGAATGATGCAGGAAAGCGCCGTTTGTTGCGTCAAGCCCGATGCCATCGGCGGCAGTTCTAGCAGATCAGCGAGTTGCACGATCGAAATGGGTTGGTTCTCCCGCACGATCGTGTCATGTCCTTCTAAGGGGAAAATCTCCTCTGACCTGACCAGACAGGCGGTTCGCACAAACTCAACCGGGATGGCGTAGGGCATATCATTCACTTGCACGATCAAGACATGAGCGGTTGCCAGAGTGATACCGAGGTTGATTCGCACCGTACATCCCTGTCCGGGAAACGATTCCACCTCGATCGTGCCTTTCAATTTCTCGACATTGGTTTGCACCACATCCAGCCCCACACCGCGTCCCGAGATTTCCGTAACCAGGGGAGCTGTCGAGAATCCCGGTGCAAAAATCAACGCCTGGATCTGGTTGGGAGCCATTGCCGCCAACTCATCCGCCCGACAAATGCCCCGTTTGATTGCCGTTTGTTTGATTCTGTCCAGATCCAGCCCCCGTCCATCATCACTGATTTCTAGCACAATGTTGGTGGCAGTCTGGTGAGCCTGGAGCCGGATGGTTGCGGTGGTGGGTTTGCCGAGTCGTTCTCGTTCCTGGGGTGGCTCAATGCCGTGATCGATAGCATTTCGCAGCATGTGCATCAGCGGATCTTTCATTTCCTCCAACAGGCGTTTGTCGGCAAGGGTGTCTCTGCCCTCTAGGATTAACTCCACCGACTTTCCTTCCTGTCGTGCCAGATCGCGCACCATGCGGGGAAACTGGTTGAAGATCGTCGAAAACGGCAGCAATCGCAATGTCCGAATCCCTTCTTCCAGATCACCACTCAGTTGTTCCAGGCGCGTTGTGTCTTCCGAAAGGGAACCGCGCAGGGTTTTCACCAAACTCCCCAACTGCTCTAACCGTGACTCGGTGCGATGATTCCAGGTTTCTAACCGCTGGAGTGCGCCATTACCTTGCTGCGCCTGACTGAACGCAAACCGATTGGCGAACAGATCCCGGTTCCATTCTTCCCAGAGGTTGGCGATCGCTTCAATCTCGCCCAACCGATGAGCAATCCGAATTTTGGTCACGGTTAACTCGCCCGCCTGGGTCATCAACGTATCCAGATGGCGGGTGTCAACGCGAATGGTTTCGATGCGGTAGTTAGAGGGGGTGTGGGGTGTGGGGTGTGGG
>QBMH01000292.1 GCA_003249025.1 Leptolyngbya sp.
ACAAGGTTGCTTGCTATCCTACTATTTCCTACCACCACCTTGAATTAACCCTGCCCTCGCCCCTCGTCCCTCACCCTTCATCACTTTGGTAGTTCTCTAAACAAGATTTCAGGTTCTTCTAAAGCAGAGTAGTCCATAAATCCTTCTTGACAAGATTTTGAACTGGTAAATCGGGCGAGGACTTCAGGATGAATGGGTTCGATAGTTCGACTGGTTTGGCTAATAAAAAAGTTGAATTCAAAACTGCCTAATCGGATGCGATCGCCATCTTTCAGTAATTGCCGCTGTTGAATGCGATTACCATTCAAAAAAGAGCCGTTCATGCTGTTGAGATCAATCAGGTTGAACCCTTCTTGTAAAACAAACATAATGACGGCATGACGACGAGACAACAGGCGATCGCGCAACGGTAAAGCGGCTCCTCGATTTCGCCCAATAGTCCAGACCATTTGAGGTTGAATCAGAGTGATTGAGCCACCTAGCAAATTAGTGATCAAATAAGATTGTTGCCCTTGAACCACCCCTTGAACGTAATGCTTCAAAGGCATTTCAGCAGACATGCCCAACCTTTCAGAGTCTTGAACGCTAGGAGTTTGCTCTAAGTCAATCATCAATGTTTGAGCTTTGGCAAACGCAACATCCTCTCCTTCTCCATCTATCCCTTGAGGCAACGAACCAGGCTCAAAGGTTTTCGGAAAAATCATCTGGGAAGTTTCTGCGATCGATTGCTCAGATATCCCTTGTATAAGACCTTCATTTAGGTGTGGCTCAGGACTCATTCCGTATTCCCCAGACATTACACAGTTTCTTACAATAAACTTTCAACCGTTGTCCAGAAAACCCCATGGACAAGGAATTATTGGGTTCTCTTGGCTTTTGGCAACACGACTTCTTTTAATAACGAATCAGGTGAGTTTAGTTTGGCATTTTAGCTGGCATTGATTGAAAGGATTCCTTGAAAAGTTCCTACCCTGAAGCAAGCTATATCACGCTACGACCCTCAAGATGACAGCGTTGCTTCTTAAGACATCCTTTTTAAGTAGTGGGTTGGTATTTTCACAAAATTTGAAATTTTGCGTGATGTAAATTACTTGCTTAGAGTTCCCTGAAAGTAGCTCTACATAACAACTATCTTAATTTAAGATAAACTTCCAGAAAGCTTCTCCTAGAAAGTACGCAACATTATGGTTATTAGCTAACATCTCAATAGCTTGAGCATAGTTGTGCTAAAAATCCTCTAACCAGCATAAATTCAGAGTGTTAAATTACACTCACAACTGCGAGTTTCTACGATGTCATCTTTTAGGAGCGTACTCGATAGCGATGACGACGTAGCAGAAAATCAGGAATGTCCATCTTGGAGCCTTTGAGGGCACCTGGATTGGAGCGATCGCCCTCTATCTCGGTAGCATCAGCGGTTGCCGTTTGAATAATGGCTAAGATCTCTGACAACTCGGCTGAGGAATTTGGCAGCACTTGTTCTATGAGTTCTTTGAGGCGGTTTAGATAGTCGTGACTATTGTGATAGCGATCTTTCCAATGTTGAATCGCTGTTTCATATTCACTTGCCTGCTGAGCTTGCTTGAGAATTTGCTCTTGCATGTCTGCGGTCTGATGTTCTAATTCGGCAATGCGGGCTTGGTGGCGATCGCGAGTTTGCTCAAGCTCCTGACAAAAATGTTGAAGCATGGCTTGAGTCGTCGTTTGTTTTGACAGTTGAATTTCTAACTCTTGAACCTTACACTGAGCCGTAAACAGTTCCTTATCTAACGGGCTATCACTGGCAAGATGCCTCGTTGTATGAGTTTGCTGCAACGTATCAATCATCGCCTGCTGTTCTTGCAGCGCAATGTGAGCGCGGTGCAGTTCCATTTCCAACTGTTCAATGGCTGCTTGCCGCTTCGTTAAATGTTGTCCCAGTTCTAAAAGAGTGGATTGCAGTTGCTCCGGCGAAATAGTGGGATCGGCGAGATCTACATCCAGCGAGTGAGAAAAAACTTCTAGACTTTGCTGATCTAAAGGCTTTGCTTGTAGTTCGGTTAGCCAATCTAAATAGGTCTGTTGAGCTTGAGTTTCGGCGCGATCGCTATGAATGCGAAGCCACAACCGCTTTAGATTGGTTTGCTGACCTTCTGCGAGATCTTCAAGCGAGATTAATAAGTCTTGAAACGACTGAGTTTCCCCCTCAGTTTGGTTCTCATATGCTTCTAGGGCTAGCTGTTGCTGGGCTAATCTTTGCTTTAGCTGAGTAATGGCTTGCTGCTGAATGTTAGCAATTTCTTCAGTTGAGGCTAATTGCGCTTCCAGAAACTGCTGATTAACCAATTGCAGTCGGAGATCAGCGACAGAGGATACTGATTGATCTAACGCTTGCTCTAAGTCATGAATGCGTTCAACCTGTTCTTGAATCAGCGATCGCCAGCCCTGTAATTCATCTTTTAACGTATCCTGAGCAAGCACAGGCGATCGTTTGGCAGCACCCTGCTCGATTTGATGGGTTAAAAATGGAGCCTCAGTGAGAAGAGGAGCCGCCAAAGATTCACCCCCATTGGGCTTGTTAGACTGTGAAGTTTCGCCAAGATCTAGCCAAAGCTGCTCAGGACTAGCCGATTCTGCGATCGGAGCCATTACAGAATTGATGCTTGAGTGTCCATTCTCTTTTGTAGATGGGTAACTGCGAGCTAAAGTTGGTTCAGTCACTTAGAACCTCCCAAAGACATTGATTAGCCTTTTATTGGAGCCACAAAATCGTTATAAGGGTACGATTTTGATAGGTAGAAACAAGCATATTTAAGATCCTGCTATTCTACTGCATTCATTAAAACTATTCCGGATGCAAACTTAGAAAATCTTTAGGTATAAGTTCGTTTTGATCCGTTGTGTTCAGCGACCAACGATAGTCGATGGGTAGCTGATAGCGCTCACAGGCTTCCTCCAGCCGTTTCTGCTGAGAAATCGCTTTCCGTAGAGTAATGATAAGTTGCTGTACCTGGTCATGAATACCGGGTTTTTGGGCTACTGCAAACATTGTTTGCCGTTCTAACAGTTGCAGTAACAATTCGTAGTGAATATGCGACGGTAACGGGATCGGTTCCATGATGACTTGACTTACTGAAGGACTAAAGAATTAAACGGCGGTGAGGAGTACAAAAAACTAGAGCTAAATTGAATAACTCTGGCATCTTCAATTTTTACTCAAGTAATGATGAATTTAAGCTAGGTGAAACAGTTTCAGCCTGTAGCGATTGAAGTAACTGAGAAAGAGCAATTCCTGGATCGGGTTGTTTCATCAGTGATTCACCTATTAAAACGGCACTAGCACCTGCTTGATTCACTTGGTTCAAATCGGCAGGGATATAAAGCCCTGACTCACTCACTATTAAAATCTGGCGATCGCGAATTTGCTGGTTTTGATTCGATAGCAATGTGCAAGTAGTTTGCAAGTCAACGGAGAAATCTTGTAAATTTCGATTGTTAATGCCAATCAAATCAACATCTTCCAGCGCTAGAACTCGATCCAGTTCCTCCTGAGTATGGACTTCAATCAGGGCGGTCAGCCCCAGCGATCGCGCAATCTTAATGAAGTATGGCAGATCTTGATCCGTCAGGATGGCAGCAATGAACAATACGGCATCGGCTCCATGAACTCGCGCATAGAACATCTGATAGGGATAGAGAATAAAATCTTTGCACAGCAGCGGCAGGTTTGTTGCCGCCCGAATTGCTGCTAAATATTCAAAGCTACCCTGGAAGAATTTTGAGTCAGTTAAAACCGATAGACAAGTCGCGCCCCCCTGCTCATAGGCTTGGGCGATCGCCACCGGGTCAAAATCCTCTCGAATCACCCCCTTACTAGGAGAAGCCTTCTTCACTTCCGCAATTACCGCAGGCTGAGTCTTTGACTGCCGCAATGCTGCTAAAAAATTTCGCACGGGTGGAGCCGTTAACATCCGTTTGCGAAGCTCAACCAGTGGTGTCGCTTCCCGCAACTGATCAACCTCAGTTTCCTTATGCCAAACAATTTCCTCCAAGATATTGTGCGGAGCGGCATCATCTGCCTTGATTTGGTAGCGCAAGTACTCTACCGCGATAGCAGGATTGGGAGGACGACGACGAATTTGCATATAACAGGTTTCGGGAACAGGGTTCAGGGTTCAGGTTTCAGGTTTCGGGGAGGGGCAGCCAACGGTTGGGAAAATGGCAGAAAGGGTGACATCTTGTTCGCGACAAGCTATTCGATAGGCTAACGCAACTTGGGGCAGGGAATTGGCGGAAATCGCGATCTCGAAACCTAACACCCGACCCCTGACACCCGACCCCTGCCTAATGTGTTCCCACGGCTCGTTTATACGCTTCATCCAGTACTTCTGAAAGGGTGGGATGGGCGTGAACCAAGAAGGCGAGGGTGTGAACCGATTGGCGATCGGCGATCGCGTTGGCGGCTTCCTGGATTAGATCAGAGGCATGTAGCCCAAAAATGTGAACGCCCAGCACTTCGCCCGTATCTTTGCGAAAAATCACTTTAGCAAGCCCGTCGGTTTCGCCTTCGGCGATCGCCTTAGCATTTCCCTTAAAGTACGTCTTTGCTACGCCCACTTCAAACCCTTCTGCCGCCGCTTTTTCTTGAGCAGCGGGTTCTGTCATGCCGACAAAGCCAATTTCGGGATGGGTGAAGGCAGCAGCGGGAATGCTGTGATAATCGACGATGCGAGGTCGTCCACAAATTGTTTCAATCGCGGCAACTCCCTGAGCCGATGCGGTATGCGCCAGCATCATTTTGCCAGTGGCATCGCCGATCGCCCAGAGATGCGGCATGGGCTGACCTTCCTTGAGCACTGCCAAATAATCATCAACGGGGATAAAACCACGGCGATCGAGTTCAACGCCAACTGCTTCCAGTCCCAAGTCTTTGGCTTGAGGAATTCGCCCTGTGGCAATTAGGCAAGCATCCACTTCCAAAACTTCCACCACTTCCTTCGTTTTGGCATCTGCCAATTCAATCACCACAGGCGACCCCGGAATCACCCGTTTTGCCAACATGCCGACTTTTGTTTCAATATCTCGCGGCGTAATTAGCACGCGCTGCGCCAACTTTGCCACATCGGGGTCAAATCCCGGCATCAAATAATCCAGCGCTTCGATTAGGGTAATTTCGCAGCCCAACGCTGAATAAACATCGGCAAATTCTAGCCCAATGTAGCCACTGCCCACGATCGCAATCCAAGGCGGCAACGATTCTAACCGCACTGCATCATCGCTGGTGAAAACGGTTTTACCATCAATTTCGACACCGGGCGGCACGAATGGCACCGAGCCGGAAGCCAAAATAATATCTTTCGCACTGATCACGCGATCGCCGTTGGGCGTGGCAACTGTCACTTTTTGAGTTGCAGTGACTCGCCCCCAGCCTTGAATAATGTCTACCCCAATGCGTTTTAGGCTGCCAGTCAGGGCTTCTCGCTGTTTTGTAACGATGGTGTTGGCGTGGTTTGCGATCGCGGCTCGGTCAAACGTTACGGTTGAAAGCCCAATTCCCAACGATTCCAGATGGTGGGTATCGCGCAGTTCACGCACCTTGCCCGAAGCGGCTAGCAGCGCTTTGGATGGGATACAACCCCGATTTACGCAGGTGCCGCCCATGTCTCCCGCTTCTACGATGGCAGTTTTCAACCCGCAACTAACAGCATGTAGAGCAG
>QBMH01000293.1 GCA_003249025.1 Leptolyngbya sp.
CATTTAGCCCATGACATCCCACTCCTATTTTCCTTCTTTCAATAGAACAGCCCTGCCAAGCTAGCATCACGCCCGGACAAGCGGCTGTTTGGTATGACGGCGATGTTTTGTTGGGCGGCGGCATCATTGAGCGAGACCCAATCAATCCGGGCTAAGGATTATGAATTTGACTATTCCTAACTAAAGGAGCAAGTTTCCAACGAACAAGTTTCAAGAGGCTGTCATCACTGCTCGATTTGCATCCTGAAATCTTTGAGAGATTGCCCTGTAGAAATGGCTTGTCATTTCAACTGCCCACTCTTGCAAAGGGATAAGCTCTTCTGGGCTTTGGGTGATAGAAATTTCCTCATGATACAAAGCTATACGGGACGCTCGCTTACTATCAAGCCTTTCCCACTGCAAAGGTTCTCCAAGGTCTGCCTCGATCTCGGCTTTTTGACTGTAGAGTTTGTCAAACAACCGTTTATTTGTATCCCGATCTCCCGTTTCGATATAAAGTTCAACTCGAAATCGAGATCGACGCGCAAAAGAAAAGGAGATACAAATTGGTTCTTTCACTTTTTCCGAGATCAGTACTACCGTGAACCAGTGCCGTCCTTGAGCATTCATAGCTGATGTCACTGAAAAACTCTGAACAGCTTCTAGCTTTGGCAACAACTGGTTAAAAAAGTTGATGTAGGCACTTTGGCGATCGTTGATTCGTGAAAATACAACCCGCTCCTCAGAGATATTGACGTTAGAAACACGCCAACCAGCTTCTAACCATTGTTGAGATTGAGTATGTCCGACTGTGGTATTCGCCCACCAACTTCGATGTTGTCGTGCAGAGGGAGGTAACTTGTCCTCAATAATATTTTCAACTTTCTCAAATGTGAGTACACATTTATTAACCTCTGTTTCGACCTGACCTTGAAGCCATAGGGCGAGGGATGCATACCGACTTTCATCGGGACCCAATTCTTCATCTGTAGGTACAAAATTAGTTTCTGGGTTTGCAACAGGTTGTTTTCCTGAATCTGTTTCTATGATGGTAACTGGCTCGGCTGGAGCAATTTCAACAACTGTACTGTTTGGGATATGAACATCTTGAATAGGACGATGACGTTCGAGTAAACTGGCACAAAATTTTAGCTGTTTACGTTGGGTTGGCGTTACTTCCCGAAAATGAGCGATCGCGTTACGGGTTTGGCGTACTTCGTCTAGCAGTTTGTAGATGGCATCCCAACCGAGATTATTAAACGCAGTACTGTATTTTTTTTGCCAAAGATTCTTAAAAAGTTGGATGAAGTCAGATAGAGTCAAGTCTTCAAAGGCTTTAATTTCAATTTTGTGCAGATGTTGTATAAACACGTCGTCAATCAGTTGATTCTTTGGTTGAGGCGGAATACTCTTTGACCGACTAAGGTAATCGCACAAGGCTTTCGTAAATTTATTCTTAAGATCTTTTCCAGATGAGGTAATCCCCTCGATCGCTTTTCGCAAAGCATCGTCATCAATATCGCCACTGTCATTTCTATAAGCAGATTCGATGTAGTCTCGTAGGGTTGTCTCAATATCTTCAGCCAGCATGATGTCTTCAGCACGCTGCCGATAGTATTCAGCCGTATCGTAGTTGGTAACAATCGCAAGGAGTTTCCTAGTTTTATCTACAATGGGAATTGCGCTTGCATCTCTCAACCCATTGAGCAGTTCTGAAAGATCATCATCTGGGCGGCAGGCTTTTGCATTGAGGGTTGCATGGGAGACTTTAATTTTGTCTAAAGTACTCTTAAAATAGCTGACTGCTTGGAGAATTGAATCACTTGTGATTAAACCCTTTAGCCTGAACTCTTTATCGACAACAGGCAATTGGCTAAAGTCATACTCAGTCATTCGTTCTAGAGCATCCTGAATCGGCATATCTTCAGTTGCGGTGACAAGCGTTTCAGGAGTTTGGGACTCTGGGATAAGGTGCTGAACGATGGAAGCCATTGATTTGTTTTTCCTGACAACAATTTATTGGGATGCAGGTCAGACCCAACTTAGCAATGAATTACTCTTGTGCCCCTACAAGCTGGACAAAATCTGTACCGTACTCCGCACTCTACTAAGCAGTTCGTTGAGCGATCGCAAAGGCGAAGGCAGCCAGCAATGGCAAGATAATGGGGACTGCGACCACCAAGCCCCATTTGCCAAAGCGAATTTTTTGCCCATCGGCTTTAAGCAAGGCGATCACAGCAACAACACCCATCACCGTCCACAGCACGCCAAACCCAATAAATAATGTAAATGCAGAGTCATTCATAGCTAAACCTTTCTACGATTATCCTTTTTGCCTCATCCTAATCCACTTCTTGGAAGTTGTGCGGATGGCAAGCGTAAGGAGGCTATCCTGGTTAAGATTGCACTACTGTTGGAATCTAGCTAAGTAAAATGTGGCTAAGTAATTTGACTCATGAGTGATACGGAAACTGGGCAGGCGGGTGAATTGCAAGGGTTGAGCGATCGCGAAGTCATGGCTCGGCGTGCGGAGGGCAAGGGCAACAATATTCCTCGCAGCAGCAGTCGCCCGTACCGCCAAATTTTTAACGAGAACCTATTCACCTTTATCAACGCGGCGTTCTTCACCATTAGTTTAGTGATGTTTTTGCTGGGGCGAGTCGGCGATGGCATTTTGGTTGCAGTGGTGATTTTTGGCGGTGTGCTGGTCAACATTGGTCAAGAAATTTGGGCAAAACGCAAGCTGGATGAAATTGCGCTGCTGTACCGTCCAAAAGCGATCGTCATCCGTGAAGGGAAAGAGCAAAACGTTGACCCTAGTGAGATTGTGCTGGGCGATTTGCTGGTGCTGCGTCCCGGTGACCAAATTGTGGTGGATGGTGCGATTATCGGCGATGGGAAAATTGAAGTCGATGAATCACTGCTGACAGGCGAGTCGGATTCGATTCCCAAAATGGTCGGCGTTCCGGTTTATTCGGGCAGCTTTTGCGTCAGCGGCACTGCGTGCTATCAAGCTGAAAAAGTTGGTACGGATACAGTAGCGCACAAGCTAATGACGGGCGCACGGGCGTTCCGTCAGGTGCTGACTCCCGTTCAGCATGAAATTAATGTGGTGATTCGGGTGTTTTTGCTGATTGCCTGTTTCCTCTGAATTTTGGTGGGCATTAGTTTTTTAAGCCGTGCCTATTCGCTCAACGATGTAGTGCAGCGATCGGCAGTGATTGCAGGGCTGGTTCCGGCGGGGCTTTTGCTGGCAATCACTCTGGCCTATGGGCTGGGTGCGGTGCGAATGATTGGGGAAGACGTGTTGATCCAGCAGGCAAACGCGGTGGAGTCGCTGAGTAATGTAGACATTTTGTGCCTGGATAAAACGGGCACTCTGACTACCAACCAAATTGAACTGCAAGAGATTTATCCAATTGGCGTTAGCGAGGAGGAATTGCGATCGCTCCTGGGAATTTATGCCGCCAGCACGATCGCAGGTAACAAAACCAATGATGCGATCGCCAACACCTGTCCCGGCATTGTCATGGACGCGATCGCGGAAGTGCCCTTCTCATCTGCCCGTAAGTGGAGCGCCTTAGCCTTCGATACTTCTATTTCTAACCCTCATACCTCACACCTAAAATCCGGAACCTATGTCCTCGGTGCCCCAGAGTTTCTCATATCTCTAGATAGCTTAGACCCTGATAGTCTTGACTACCTCAAAGAAGGGATAGAGCAGGGATTGCGGGTAGTCCTGTTTGCCTACAGCCCACAACCCTTAGTCCCCCAAGAAAACTCGACAGCAGAACTCCCTCAGAATCTAACGCCACTCGGAGTTTTGCGATTTAGCGATCAACTGCGACCGGAAGCGAAGCAAACGTTGGATGGATTTGCCGAAGCTGGAATTGAGGTCAAAATTATTTCGGGAGATAACCCGACTACCGTTGCGGCTTTAGCCAAACAAGCTGGATTGGGAGAAGATATTGAGGTGGTTTCAGGGCAAGAGTTAGCGCTGCTGGACACCGAGCAGTTTATCCAAACGGCATTGACCAGTACGGTGTTTGGGCGGATTACACCAGACCAAAAAGCAGACTTGGTGCGGGGATTGCGCCGCCGAGGAAAATACGTTGCCATGATTGGCGATGGGGTGAATGATGTGCTGGCGCTGAAACAGGCAAATTTGGCGATCGCCATGGAAAGCGGCAGCAAAGCCACCCGCAGCGTCGCAGATATTGTCTTGCTGAAAGATTCTTTTGCCGCCTTACCCCACACCTTTTTGGAAGGACAGCGGATTCGGAATGGCATTCAAGACGTGATGAAGCTGTTTTTGGTCAGAACCTTCTGCGTGACGCTGTTGGTGTTCGCGACGGCGATCGTAGCTGATAGCTTTCCGCTGCAAAACAAACAAAGCGCGATCGTGGCACTGATCGGGGTGGGCTTTCCCGCCATGTTTGTTCCCGTGTGGGCAAAACCTGGGGCGATTCCCCGCCGCAGCATGGTACGAGGAATTCTCCATTTCGTGATTCCTGCAACGCTGACGCTCACGCTAGTGGCGCTGTTCGTTTACCTATTCTATCTAGTCGTTGCCATTCTCGATTTACAGCCCAATCTTGACTTGGCGCAGGTCGATTACGCCACGCCGCGCAGTGCCCTAGTCACCATTTTGATCATGGGCGAACTGCTGCTATTGCCCTTCCTTAAACCGCCCACAGAGTTTTGGGTGGGCGGTGAACCCTTGAGCGGCGATTGGCGCTATACCATCGTTGCGATCGTGCTGCTCGGTATATACTTCCTGATTTTGGCAGTTCCTCCCTTTCGTCACTTCTTTGAGCTAGAGCCACTCAGCCTGTGGAGCTACCTATTTCTGGCATTTGTCGCGTTTGAGTGGTGCCTGATTTTACGGGCAATCTGGCGCAGTCGCTTCCTCGATCGCTTCCTCGGCATTGATTTGGGTTAATCGGCAGTAGGCAACTTTAAGAATAGTCTGCATCAGAGTTATACCGATGGCATCAGCACTGGAATGATCTGATTTCTATGCTTGCGATAAATTTGAAAATCGCCGTCCAGAGTGAGCAACTGGCTACTGTCATACTGCTCTGCCATCCTTACCAAACAGGCATCTGCTATAGACATTGGCACCGAGCGGTAGCCAATCAAAAGCTGTCTGATCGCTGTAACCTCTTCCTCTAGACGTAAGGGAATCTGAATATATTCATCGGCAATCAGGGAAAGCACTGTCTCCTCGCCTGCATAGGTGTTGCGGAGTAAAAAACAGGCTTCAGTAATGACGGCTTCGCAGGTTAGCAAGGGCGGCTGGATGCTTGCCAATTCTGTCGTTACCCAGCGATGAAACTGATGGTAATGTTCTAGGTTTGTTGTTTTCCATCAGAGAAACTGGTTTGATGGAGAGGTTGATCATGATGGAAGCTCAAGCATGGTTTTAGAACCAATTCACTGCCCTCAATGTGATGGAGTCGAAGTGATCAAACACGGGGTAATGTTATAAACTTGTTGTTTTGCCCTAAATAGATAAGCCGAACTCATAGCGATTAATAAACAACCCAATGACCACATCATGCATCAGCACTGACTTGGAAAAGCAAATGGTTTTGCGAGCCAGTCGTTTAATCCGAGTCCGTAAGGTTAAATGCTTGCGTTCAATCTTCTGAGTATTGCGTTTACCCACCGTGTGCAGACTTGGGTCGAGATGTCTTTCATAAGCT
>QBMH01000294.1 GCA_003249025.1 Leptolyngbya sp.
TACGATCGCCATTGACCATAATTTGCTGCCTTCGGCTTAACCCGAACTGACGTTAAATACTAATCCTGTCAAGTATATGTATCCAAAATTCACGAGTTTTGTAGTGTTCTAGCCTGTAATTTTACGGAGGTTTCACATCAAGGTTTCCTGTTTCTCCCTAAATTCCCTGTAAGAAGAAGTGTCAGGTTTTTTACTGAAGTCTGATCCTAATTCAGTCCAGTGGGTTCATAGGAGAATAGGTTGTGTTGACCAGACAAACCACCCAACTATTACGGTGCGCCAGATTTCAAAATAGCTTCGGGTTTACATTAATTGAGTTATTGGTTGTTATTACCATCAGCGGTATTCTTGCCGCGATCTCAATGCCATTTTTTCTGAATCGAGCAAATAGTGCAAAACAGGCAGAAGCTAAAACATATATTGGTACGCTTAATCGTGCCCAGCAAGCCTATGCAACAGAACATGCTCAGTTTTCCAATAGTACTACCGCCTTGGGGGTTAATATCCGTGAGCACAACAACTATAAATATGAAATTAAACTAGATGGGAACGGAAACTCCTACGTCGTTCACTATGCAGACTCGCAAGCAGCAAAGCTCCATGCTTATGTAGGGATGACTGCTTTTGTCCAAAGTAGTGACGGGACTCCAGCTTTATGCACAATTCTTTGTGAAGCAGATCTTCCTCAGGAAGGAAGAACTATTTCCCCCGTCCATAACCAAGCCTCTATAGACTGCGCCCCTGGCACTCAAGATGTCACCAAAAATAGATAAAACCAAAAAAGCCCAATCTAAAGATGGGCTGCTGTGTGATGAAAGGTCGCATTTTAAGGTTATAAAATGCCTGCGTTAGTCAAGCCTAAAATGGCACCTGCACCCAAAACATGACCAAAACTCGTGGTTGCCAAAAGTTCGGGCACTCCAAATTCACCCCCAAATGGATCGGGGAATTGGATTGGCAGTTTAGGACCCACGCCCCTACGACTGATTGCGTAACGCCCGATTGCGATCGCAAACAAATTGCAAAGTACCATAGTGATGCCAACTCCGATTGACCAATCGCTTGATCGCTCATGGACAATTGATAACAATGGCATGTAAAACATAATTTTTATCTCCAAAAATAACTGGCTAACCGCAATACTGGAATTAGAAGAATTATAGGAATCTATGGGAGAGCAAATTGCAAAGTAGGTTTATTTGTTTAAATCAATTAATGAATAAATTCATGTTTTGATACGAAAAAGCAATGATAGAAACTGAGAATGCAGTAAAGAAGCATTTAAGAATGTTGGGTAATAGCTCCAAAGAAAACTTACGAGTCAAAATTTGCGGGATTACGCAACCAGAACAAGGGCGCGCGATCGCTCAATTGGGTGCGACTGCCCTAGGCTTTATTTGCGCGCCAACGTCTCCTCGGTATGTGACTGTTCAACAAATTGCAGCCATTGTGTCAAATCTCCCCATTGATTTTGAAACTGGCACTTGCTGCGATCGCATTGGAGTATTCGTCAATGCTGACCTGGACTTGATTTGTCAAACGGTTGAGCTTGGGCACTTGAATGGAGTGCAGCTTCATGGAGATGAAACCCCAGAACTGTGCGATCGCCTCCGTCAAGCACTACCGCATATTGAATTGATCAAAGCACTCCGCATTCAATCCGTGGCAGCATTAGAAGCCACACACCGTTATCAAAAATCGGTCGATGCGCTATTGTTAGATGCTTATCATCCTACTCTTGTGGGTGGCACAGGTAAAACCTTAGATTGGTCAGCATTACAGCAATTTTGTCCTCCCATTCCCTGGTTTCTAGCAGGGGGCTTAACTCCAAACAATATTCTAGAAGCTCTCGCTTACTTGCATCCCAGCGGAATCGATCTTTCTAGTGGCGTTGAAACCAGCCCTGGCAAAAAGGATTTGAACCAGGTGGCTCGACTATTTGAGATCCTCCAGCAAATGCCTGATATTTCACAACGCGATTATTAATCCTACCCACTATAAACTAGGAAAAAGCAGGCGGTTTCGCTGATTGGCATGTGAAAACAGATTCTATTCTCTATCGTTTATTCAAGACATTTCCCAACATTTTTTTTGAACTCATTGGGCAAGGAGAGATCGAGGGCGATCTCTATCGCTTTACATCGGTTGAAGTTAAACAAACCGCCTTCCGCATTGATGGCGTTTTTCTACCCGACCCCGCAGTGCCAGATGCACCCATCTATTTCAGTGAATTTCAGTTTCAACTCGATGCCAATCTGTTTGCCCGGTTTTTTGCAGAGATCTTTGTATATCTTGCTAAAACGGATTTTGACAATGATTGGCGGGGTGTAATTGTGTGGGCAAGCCGCAGTTTAGAACCCGATTTGCCAGTTCGATACTGGGAGTTGTTAGACAGTGAGCGAGTTCAGCGAATTTATCTAGATGAGTTAGTTGCCATACCACAACAATCGATTGGCATTAGCCTGGTCAGTTTAATTGTGGAACCCCAGCAAAACGCGGCAGTGGCGGCAAAACGGCTAGTTGTCAGAACGCGCCAAGAACTGAATGACGACAATATCAAGCGCGAAATATTAGAATTGATTGAAACAGTCATCATTTATAAGTTTCCCAAGTTGGGACGTATGGAGATTGAGCAAATGTTGGAACTTGGCGAGTTAAAACAAACGAAAGTTTATCAAGAAGCAAAATTAGAAGGCAAGCTAGAGGGCAAGCTAGAGGGCAAGCTAGAAGCGGTATCACGGCTGTCGGAATTGGGACTAACCGCAGAACAGATTGCGATCGCCCTCAGTCTCGATCTAAACTTGGTGCAGCAAACCATACAATCCTCAAATTAGATGAGCCTATGCGATCGCCTGCAACATCCACATTTACTCAACGGTTAACCACTGAGCCGGATGTGCCAGTTTTGCTGACACTGCCTCTCACCGCAGAAGACCGCACGCGATCGCGTCACCATTTTGAAACCGCTGATGGGCAAGTGGTTTATCTTCAGCTACCCAGAGGCACCCTATTACGGGATGGTGACTTGTTGCAATCTGATGATGGAGCGATCGTTCGTGTGGTTGCCAAACCCGAACCTGTGCTGACGGTCACTGCCCAAAATCCGCTTTATTTATTGCAAGCGGCTTATCATCTCGGTAATCGCCATGTTTCGCTTGAAATTGCTCCCACTTACCTCCGTCTTGCTCCTGATCCCGTTCTACGCGATCTCTTGATCCATCGAGGTTTACAGATTAGCGAAGAAGTCCAACCCTTTCAGCCCGAAAGTGGGGCTTATGGACAGCATCAACACTAGCGAATGGCGAATGATGAATGGCGAATGATGAATAATGAATCTCTGCTCCATCTTTTGCAACTTGCCAGTCCAGCCCTTCCTGTGGGGGCATATAGTTACTCCGAAAGCTTGGAGGCGTTGGTGGAGGTAGGCAAGGTGACTAGCCAAGAAACATTGGCACAGTGGTTGACTCAGGAATTGCGCTGGGGCGCAGTGCGCTTGGAAGCTGCCGTAATGATACGAAGCTACGAAGACGTGCGTAGCCAAGATTTTAAGGCGGTAATCAGGTGGAATCATTGGCTGACAGCGGTGAGAGAGACGGAAGAGCTAAGACAGCAAAGTTTACAAATGGGGCGATCGCTCTTAAAGCTCCTGCTAGATATCCATCCTGAACTGATTGCTGTCTACGAACCGCTGCAACAAGAAGGATGCAATTTTGCGATCGCCTATGCGATCGCGGCGGCACACTACCAACTTGACTCGCAATCGGCCCTGCTTGCCTACCTCTATAGCTGGATTGCCAACTTAGTCAGCGCTGGAGTCAAGCTAATTCCTCTAGGGCAAACTGCGGGACAGCACTTACTGCTCACTCTACAACCAGCCTTAAAACACGCTGCTGAAGTTATTTCTACCCTGAAAGCAGATGACCTATGTAGCTGTAGTTGGGGATTATCTTTAGCAAGCATGGCGCATGAACGTCAATACAGTCGCTTATTTCGTAGCTAAGTACGGTTAAGTACAGTGCAAGGTGCGGAGAAGCGGCATTAAGCAGCACAGGACTTCTTTACGAAATATCCTGACCCGTGATGTTTCCTCTAAAAGCTTTGATGTCTCCCCGTTTACTTTTGCGATCGAGACGCTTTTTTTGAGAGCTACGGCTTGGCTTACTGAGTTTACGCTTTTTGGGCAATACAACAGCACTTTTAATTAAGCTTTGAAGTCGTTTCAAAGCTTCTTCACGGTTCTGTTCTTGGCTACGATGTTCTTGAGCTTTGATCACAATAACGCCATCTTTAGTAATGCGCTGATCGTTTAGCTGCAATAGGCGCTTTTTGTAGCGATCGGGCAGAGAAGAAGCAGGAATATCAAAACGTAAGTGAATCGCCGATGCTACTTTGTTCACATTTTGTCCGCCTGCCCCCTGAGCGCGAATGGCGCTGATCTCAATTTCGTTGGCAGGAATGGTAACGGCGTTGGAGATGGGTAGCATTGTTAAGCGATTGACGACATGACTATAGAGTGTGACTTAGGGCGATCGCGTCGCACTCAAAAAACTTATACCAATGTTGCTTGGTCAATTTGTTCAACCTCGATCGCCGATAGATCAACCTCAGCCGCTTTTACCGAGTCTTCAATACTGCTCACTTTGCTTGCGCCTGGAATGGGCACCACACAAGGCGACTTTGCCCTTAACCATGCCAACACTAGGCAATAAACTGACACCCCTTTCTCTTGAGCAAGTTGGGCCATCGGCTGAATTTCGGGCAGGTTTTTGACCCGGCGACTGCCGCCCAATGGACTCCAGGGCAAAAAAGTGAGAGTTTCTTGCTCACAGTAGGTCAACACGCCATCCCGTTCTGGTTCGCGATACCAGGGATTATATTGGTTTTGCACCGAAACAATATCAACCACCTCTCTCGCCTGTCGAATTTGCTCCACTGAAAAATTAGATACGCCCACATAGCGGATTAGCCCTGCATCAACGGCTTCTCGCACAGGCGCAAGGGATGCCGAAATTGAATAGTCTGGATCAGGCGCGTGATATTGCCAGAGGGCGATCGCCTGCTTGCCGCCCAACGCCTCAAAACTTTCGCGAATCGTTTGCCGCAAGTGATCTGGGTTGCCGTTGCGAGTCCAAGACCCGTTGGGGCGCATCAATCCCCCTTTCGTCGCGACAATCACCTGACTCGTATCGCCGTTATACTGCTGCAACGCTTTGGCAAACAGGCGCTCATTGTGATGTTTGTCGGTTTCATCCTGACAGTAGGAATCGGCGGTATCCAGCAAAGTGATACCCAGATCCAAAGCGCGATGAACTACGGCGATCGCATCTGCTTCACTCGGTCTCCCGCTTAAAGATAGCGGCATTCCGCCTAAACCAATGGCGCTAATTGAGACAGAGGTCGTGTCCAACTGTTTAGTTTTCATCGTTTCTTCAAGGTGTCTAGTGGCTTTCCAATTATTAGATGATGGGTGAGGAGGGTAAGATAGAAGGAGATCGCGTTACCTAGTGAAATGACCAAAAAATATATTGTTGATCTGACTTTAGAAGAGCGTGAATATCTCGAAGAATTTACCACGACTGGACGACATGCAGCTTATCAAATCACCCGTGCTCGGATCTTACTCAAAGCCGACCGGAATCAGCCAG
>QBMH01000295.1 GCA_003249025.1 Leptolyngbya sp.
CCCCTAGCCCCTATGCTTTACCGACGTTTTGGACGGACTGACCTGCAAATGCCCGTGTTCTCTTGTGGGGGAATGCGATATCAATACAAGTGGCAAGATGTAGCGCTGAAGACTATTCCAGCGGACAATCAGGCTAATTTGGCGGCAACGATCGCGCGATCGCTGAATGTCGGCATCAATCACATTGAAACGGCGCGGGGCTACGGCAGTTCAGAACTACAGCTTGGGCAAGTGCTGCCTCAGTTTCCTCGCGAAAAACTGATTATTCAAACCAAAACGTCCCCCAAAGAAAACGTTAAAGAGTTTCGCAAAACCATCGAGCAATCCCTGGCAAATCTGAAGCTAGATCACATTGATCTATTCGGAATGCATGGGATTAACACCGATGAAATTCTAGACTGGGCGGTGCGTCCCGGCGGCTGCATGGACGTGGTTCGCGACTTTCAGAGGCAGGGCAAAATCCGCCATGTGGGGTTTTCGACCCATGCCGCAGACCCGCAAGTGATTGTCCGCGCTTGCGAAACTGGGCAATTTGACTACGTGAATCTGCACTGGTACTACATCAATCAGCGCAACTGGGAGGCTGTGGAAGCCGCTACTCGTCAAGATATGGGCGTGTTCATCATCAGCCCATCCGATAAAGGCGGAATGCTCTACAGTCCGCCTCAGCGCTTGGTGGATCTGTGCGCGCCGCTTAGCCCGATTGTGTTCAATGATTTATTTTGTCTAAGCCATCCACAAATTCATACGCTGAGTGTGGGGGCAGCTCGTCCTCAGGATTTTGATGAGCATTTGAAAACCTTGGAGTTACTCGATCTCGCTGATGAAGTGCTGCCACCAATTTTACAGAGGCTGGAAGAAGGCGCGATCGCTCGGCTGGGGGAAGATTGGTACAAAACCTGGCATATAGGATTGCCCAAGTTTAATGAAACGCCGGGACGGTTGAATATTCCCGTTGTGCTGTGGCTGTGGAATCTGGCGATCGCCTTCGACCTGACTGAATATGCCGCCATGCGTTACAACCTGCTGGGTGAGGCAAGCCACTGGTTTCCCGGTGCCAAGGTTGATCAAGTCGATCTGAACTCGCTGAAGCCTTATCTACAAAACAGCCCTCATGCGGACAAAATTCCTGGCATTCTGCAACAAGCTCACGACTTGCTCAGTGGAAAAGTTGTAAAGCGCCTTTCCCAGTCTTAAGCTTGCCGTGATTGAAACTGAGCCATGAGCCAAGCGGTCACTTGGCTATCGTCCATTTGCTGCGCCATTCTCAGTGCTTCGCCCAAAATTGCCATATCTAAACCAGAAAGCACTTGTGATTGAGTAATTCGCTGGCTGCCTTGACTGATTACCTGAAACGCCAAAATATCAGCATTTTCCACATCTACTACCCAATATTCAGCAATCTGCATCTCTTCGTAGAGCAGGCGTTTTTTGCCCAAATCATCGTTGATGCAGGAGTCGGCAATTTCGATCGCTAAATCCGGCGGAGCAACTTGATCCAAATTGGCGATCGCACTCCTTTGAGGTGCTAAGGCAACTCGTTCTCCCACATAGTAAGAAACATCTGGCTGTGCCTCTCGCACTCCCGTTTTACGATAGCTGCCATGCATTAATCCTTTCAGTGGAATTCCTGTTAAGGCGCAAAATAGGGCGATCGCCACGCTAATAATATTGTTGATCGCAGCATGATCTGGACCCACTCCCATCGTTTCCACCCTCATTTGCCCATTAAAGTAATATCCCTTGGCTTTTCCATTGGCAGGATCTTCAACAAGGAGCAGAAACTCGCCCCAAGGTGCCGTCATCCAGGCATTGGTCACAAATTTTGGTTGAAGTTGAACCATAGATAAAAATGTGATCTTTTATCAAATCTAGCCCTGAATTTTTTTGAGCCGCTTGACTAAATCTAGTTTAGGGTAGTACTTACGTTCTTTGAAGCGTTTAGTTGGTGATGCCCCTAATTAACTCATATGCTTATGCTGAAAATGTGCGATTTCTTCCTAGGAGAGGCTATGCCAACGCCTTTCCTAGGCTGGCAGGAGCGCCAATACTTGATCGACAAATGCCTGATGGTCAATCACTGGTTTGGAAATATAACCATCTGCTCCGCTTTGCTTCAGAAAATTTTCGCGATCGCCCTCCATGGCGTGGGCAGTCACCAAAATGATCGGCAATTTAGCCGTATCAGGATCACTTTTCAACATTTGGGTAATCTTAATCCCATCCACCGACTTCCCTTGATAAACACTGTGTGACAACGACACATCCATCAAAATAATATCTACCTCGCCACCGTGGGCAATCTGCATCACCTCATCCACATTCTCCGTATGCTTTACCGCCAAGCCGCCTCGCTTCTGCAAAATCTTTGAAAAAACCTTGGCATTCATCAAGTCATCTTCCACAATCAAAACTGTCTTCATTCGATGTCCTTACTAATTGGCTTCAGCGTAAAAAAAGTTGGCAAAACAGCAAATAAGACCTTATATCCAAGAATAGAGACGATCAGTTCTCAAGTTGCCATTATGCTAAATGGTGTCAGTTCTAGATTACACAACGAGCGTGAGAAGTGCAGATAGTAGGAAAAGCTCATGGCTAAACAATTAGATGTGTTTTCTGGTGGACAGGTGATTGCGACTGCTTTGCATACCGAAATGCAGCAGTCCTATCTCGAATATGCCATGAGTGTGATTGTCGGGCGCGCCTTGCCAGACGTGCGCGATGGACTCAAACCCGTGCATCGCCGCATTCTATACGCCATGCATGAGTTGGGGTTAGTCCCCGATCTCCCCTACCGCAAATGTGCGCGGGTGGTGGGGGATGTGTTGGGCAAATATCACCCCCACGGCGATCAATCGGTGTATGACGCATTGGTTCGCCTGGTGCAAGAATTTTCTAGCCGCTATCCATTATTGGGCGGTCATGGCAACTTTGGTTCCGTAGATGACGATCCACCCGCCGCCATGCGCTACACCGAAACGCGGCTGGCACCCATCGGCAATGAGGCATTGCTTACCGAGATTGGCGATGCCACCGTTGATTTTATCGGCAATTTTGATAACTCCCAGCAAGAACCGACGGTGCTGCCTGCCCAACTCCCGATTCTGCTGCTCAACGGCAGTTCGGGGATTGCCGTCGGCATGGCGACTAACATTCCACCCCACAACCTCGGTGAAGTGGTGGACGGGCTGATTGCCCTGATTGACAATCCCGCTTTGCCCGATGAAAAACTGGTGCAACTCATTCCTGGACCGGACTTTCCCACAGGCGGTGAAATTATTGACACCCAGGGCATTTGGGAGGCTTACACCACGGGCAAAGGCAGTGTGCCAGTGCGGGGCGTGTCGAGGTTTGAAGAGGTTCCCTTTGGGCGAGGACGGAATCGTCGCACGGCAATTATCGTGACGGAACTGCCGTTTCAGGTGAACAAAGCGGGTTGGATTGAGAAAATGGCAGACCTGGTGAACCAGGGCAAGCTAGAGGGCATTGCTGACTTGCGTGATGAGAGCGATCGCGATGGCATTCGGGTAGTGATTGAACTGAAGCGAGACACCAATCCGCAAAAAGTTCTGAATGCGCTTTATCGCCAAACTGCCCTACAAAGTAACTTTGGCATCACGATGCTGGCATTGGATCATGGCTTACCACGCCAAATGCCGCTGCGAGAGATGCTCCAGTGTTTCATTACTTTTCGGGAAGAAACCCTGACGCGCCGCTATCAGCATCAACTGAACGAAGCCGAAAACCGCCATCACATCCTGCAAGGCTTGCTGACTGCGCTCGACAATCTGGATGCGGTGATCGATATTCTCCGCAGTGCGCCCGATGGCAGTACGGCAAAAGCCGAGTTTCAGCAGCGGTTTGACCTCAGCGATCGCCAATCCGATGCCATCCTCGCCATGCCGCTGCGCCGCCTCACCGGGATTGAGCGAGAAAAGTTGCAAACAGAAGCCAAGGAACTGACGGCTGAAATGTCAGGATTGCAAACGCTTTTGGGCGATCGCCACGAATTATTGAAATCTCTGAAAAAAGACCTGCGATCGCTGAAGAAAAAATTTGGTGATCCACGCCGCACAAAAATTTTGGAGATCGGCACTCAGCCCTCACCAGAAGAACCATTAGCAGCCAAAAGCCAAAAAGCCGGAAAAAAATCTCAGACTTCTGATTCTGCACTTTTGACTCCGCACTCCGCACTGGATGACATTGAAGTTACCGAAACCGTACTAGAACTGACCCAACGCGGTTACGCCAGACGAATTACGCCTAAAGCGTTTCAGCGGCAATCCCGCAATCGCAATGACGAAAAACCCTCTGCAACTTTGACAGAACTAGACGATTTCACCGTGCAAACCCAGTTTACGACCACGGCCAAAGAGTTGGTCGCCCTGACTCGCAGCGGCAAAGCCTACACTACACCGATAGAAGCGATCCCGCCAGCAACAGCCCGCTCCAAAGGATCACCCCTGATCACATTGTTGCCTGCGGCTGCCCAAAGCGATCCGGCTGGAATTGTGGACAGTTTCATCTTGCCAGATGATTGCAAAGGTAAGAACCTGCTGATTGTGACCCAACAGGGGCGAGTCAAGCGCTTGCCCTTGGAAGATTTTATCGGCTTGACTGGCAGAGGTTTGACCGCCCTCAAACTCAAGGAAGCGGATCAAATCGCTAGCATCGCGATCGCTCACCCCGGTGAGCAACTGGTGATTGCAGCGTCTAGCGGGCGGATGGTGCGCGTGGAGGTGAATGACGACCATCTGCCCCTACAAAGCCGCACTGCCCAAGGGCAACTGGTGATGCGGCTAGGTAAGCGAGAACGGTTGGTCGGCGCGGCGATCTCGTCTCAGGGCGGAATCTTATTGCTGATGACCGAAAGAGGCTATGCCAAACGGATGCCCGTTGCGATGTTGCGACTGTCTACTCCAGGAGAACTGGGTGCCTATGGAATGAAATTTAAAGTAAAAACAGATGCTTTGGCTGGACTAGCGGCAGTGCGCTCTGAAACCGAGGTGATGTTGCTCACGAGCCAAGACCGCATGGTACGCCTTGATTTAGAAACTGTGCCAATGCAAGGACGGGATACAGCCGGCGATAGCATTCTTGACTTGGATCAAAACGAAAAAATCGAAACGCTGATTGCTATCCCACCTCCCGATACCGAATCTGATAGTACGTGATGATTCTGCAAGTATGGGAAATGTCGCTGTGCGATTGATCCTCGCCACCGTCTCAGCCCCAACCTCCTGAGCGCTTCGAGACATCTCAAAAAGCTTAAGCTACGGTCACAACTCCAGTTCTATGGGCATTTTCGGACTCACAGATAACCTCAAAGGACAAGTGCAAGGTCTTGATGCGGAGCCAGCTAACGTTCCGGCTGAGCGGCAGCAGATCACCTATGCATCCCAAACAAAATTGTTCAACTGCCGCTCCAACGACTTGTTAGGCTGCGGCGGTAATGTTCTAGGTTTGTTGTTTTCCATCAGAGAAACTGGTTTGATGGAGAGGTTGATC
>QBMH01000296.1 GCA_003249025.1 Leptolyngbya sp.
TTAGTCGAGTATGTGGAGAAAGTGCTCAAAGAGTTCGGTGAAAACTATGTAATTAATTTTGTCTAGCTACTTATCGAGTTGTGTCGTTCAATCGGTTTCAATCTGATGCCGCAATCTGTGAAACGTTGGGGAAGCTTTCCACAGGAATCCCCACGGGACTCCCCTCACCAATCTCACGCTGGAGTGATCCCCCGCTGAAATTATTATGTTATGAATTCTTGACATATTGATCTCGCGATCGCTTAAGCATCCGTCAAACGCTTCAAATTTCTTTGTTCCAGCCCTTGACCCTGCTTCAGCTTTCTTGCAACATGAATTTAATAATTTAATCCTGATGCGTCAAAATACCTAGTTTGCCATCGGGCTTTAGTTAGAAATCATCAGTTTCTTATAGAAAGTCATTTTTATCCTTTCGCTTAGTTTGGAGCCACTATCTGCATGTCTACAGAACGTCTTCCCATTGATGAAATGACGCTGCGGCAACTTCGCAGAGTCGCCAGTGAATGCGGTGTTTCTCGCTATAGCCGGATGCGTAAAGATCAGCTATTAGCAGCGATTCAAGCCATTCAGGCAATGCAGCAACAAGGCGAGATCGCGGCTCAACGTGAAAGAGCGCCTCAAGAGGTCGTGGAAACTGCCAAATTTAATCTGGGTCAAGATGATCGCACGGGAGGAACTTTAGCCTCGGTTGATGAAGGGTTGCCAGATTTACCCCAAGGTTATGGCGACAGCCGCATTGTGCTGATGCCCCGTGACCCCCAGTGGGCGTATACCTATTGGGATATTTCCTTCGGAGCAAAGCAACAACTCCGGCAGCAAGGAGGGCAGCAACTTGCCCTTCGCATCTATGATGTGACCGATGTTAGTTTCATGTTTCAGGCACCTCATAGTATTCAAGAGTATCCCTGTGATGAATTAGCGCAGGAATGGTATTTGCCAATTCCCGTTAGCGATCGCGATTATGTAATCGATATTGGCTATCGCTGTGCCGATGGACGTTGGTTAGTTTTGGCTCGCTCAGCCCCCGTTCGGATTCCGCCCATTTACCCATCCGATTGGATTGAAGATCAGTTTCTCACGGTTCCTTGGGAGGAAGAACTACGCGGCAAAACCTATGCCGCTCTGACCTCTCCAGGAAAACAGATGACTGTTGATCCATCGGTTTCCGCCTATGAGCCAGTTTATGGTTTGACAGAAATTAATCAAGCTGATCATGTTGCCGGGTCTATTCATAGCTCTACGCAGCAAACGCAAGTTCCAGGCTCAATTCAACATGTGGCGGGTTCCGTTCAGCATGTGGCGGGTTCGATTCAGCAATCGGTGAGTTCCTATGTGCTTGCTTCTGGCTCTGGTATGTGGGCAGTCCCCGGTGCAGTCACAATGTCTGGGTCTGGCATGTCTGGAGTGGGGATATCTAGCATGACAACCTCTGGAGTGGGAATGTCTAACATGACAACTTCTGGAGTGGGAATGTCTGGAGTGGGAATGTCTGGAGTGGGAATGTCTGGAGTGGGAATGTCTGGAGTCGGTTTTTCAGGCTCTTTACCCATCATTCGTCCTCGTCAATTTTGGCTAATTGCAGATGCGGAGTTGATTGTCTATGGGACTACCGAGCCAGATGCCACAGTCACAGTCGGCGGTCGCCCGATCGCGCTTAACCCAGATGGCACGTTCCGGTTTCAAATGTCTTTCCAAGATGGGCTGATTGACTACCCCATCATGGCGGTTGCCGCTGATGGCGAACAGATGCGGGCAATTCATATGAAATTTAACCGCGAAACTCCAGAGCGCCGGACTAATACGAAGGAAGAAGCCGTTGACGAGTGGATTTCCTAGCGATTTTTCATTGAGTTCCCCTTTAGCTCGTGCTCCCTTGATCCTTTCAGGGGAGTTTTTTATTTTAGGCAGGCAACTCTTTCATCCTTTTGCAAGATCACAGTGCGATCGCAGTATGAGAGGATACTCAAAAACCGATGATCCCAACTGAACTTTCCACCCAACTGAGCCAGCTATTTGGAGAAAAGGTCGAAAGGCTAGCTCCTGGGTCGTGGCAAGTCGATACCCCCGAATTTCGCTTGCTGGTGCTGCTGTCCGATGATCAGTCTTGGCTACGGTTACTGGTGGCGATCGCCCCGGCTCAAGAGGCTCAACCGTTTATTGAACAACTGATGGAAGACAACTTTGATCTGACTCAAGAAACCCGCTACGCCCTGCAACAAGATGTTCTGTGGGGCGTTTATCAACATAGTTGTGCTGGTTTGAGTTCAGAAGATTTTGTTTCCGCCGTTCAACGACTGATCCATCTTCGTCAGCAGGGCTTGAATAACTTCTTTAGTCGCTTGATAGAAGCGAGAGTTCGTCAGATTGTTCAGGTTGCCAAACAACAGGGGCAGTCTCTTGAAGCAACTCTGCAAACGCTAGACCGCTTTTATGAAGAAGGGCTACTGGGCGACATGAAAGCAGGTGCTGAAGCACGAGAACAAACCCTCGACGCATGGCGTTATCAGTTAACGCGGCTTTGGGAAGACATTAATTTATAAGGGAGATTGAAATGGATACAAGAGAAATTAAGCAAGAAGCCAACAGCTTGTATGCAGAAATTCTACCTTTGCTGCAACTGAATAAAGAATATGAACACTTCCTGTTAACAGATTTAGCCCAAATTGTGTTGATTTGTGGACGCAGTAACAATGAAATTACTGCCAATGAACTTCTAGGTTTTATCACACTGTATGCCTTAATTAAGCAAGATAAAGAACGGCTGAAAGCAGTGTTTGATCAGTGGGAATTTTTACCAGATATTCGGTTGAAATACCAGAAAGAAGCTCTCAAAATCCTGTTAGAACTGCAAGGAAATATTCCTACAAAAAACCAGCTTTCCTTACCCATGCTGCTGAAAAAAATGGATGAGGAAAAGGGCACAGATTTTCTAAATAAAACGGTGAATAGTTTTTATCGTTTTGCTCAATCGGTTGTCAAAGCAGATGGCAACATTACCTTAGAAGAAGCGGGAGCGCTCGCCACAATTTGGCAATTGCTGCACACCTACGAAAATTCTTCAAACGCGATCGCGGGTGCGGCTAAAGTACCGCAGGCAGAAGTAGCTACTACGGAAGAACCAGAAAGCCTAGAAGAAGTTTTAGACGAACTCAATCAATTGGTGGGCATGACCAATATTAAAGAAGAAATTCGCACCTTAACTAATTTCTTGAAAGTACAAAAAGTTCGCACAGAGCGTGGGTTAGCAACCACTTCAGTATCTCTACATTCGGTATTTTCTGGACCACCGGGAACCGGAAAAACGACGGTTGCCCGATTGACGGGTCGAATTTTTAAAGCATTAGGATTTCTAATTAAAGGACATTTAGTTGAAACAGATCGCGCGGGTATGGTAGCTGAGTTTATCGGCGGCACGGCTAAAAAAGTGGATGAAAAAGTCACCTCTGCTTTAGACGGTGTGCTGTTTGTGGATGAAGCCTATGCGCTCATTCCAGCAGATAGCTCTCGCGATTTTGGGCAAGAAGCAGTGGATGTATTGCTAAAACGGATGGAAGATTATCGCAGCCGTCTAGTAGTCATTGCCGCTGGATATACGGATGAAATGGCACGATTTGTTGAATCGAATCCTGGGTTGAAATCGCGGTTTAATCGCTATTTTTATTTCAATGATTATACGCCCGATGAATTGGTTGCCATCTTCAAAAAAATGTGCAAAGACAGCCATTTTTCACCCACAGAAGAGGCAAATCAAAAATTGAAAATATTGCTGATAGAACTATATGAAAATCGCGATCGCACGTTTGGCAATGGGCGCTTAGTGCGAAATTTATTTGAAAAAACGATCGAACAACAGGCAAATCGTTTAGCCGTCATCAACACATTAACCGATGAAATTTTGACCACCATTTTGCCAGAAGATATTCCAGCGGCGAATGTGGTAGATCCCAGGCAGGCAATGCGCGCTCCCGTTCCAATCACTAATGTTGTAGACCAAGACGCTGATAGTTCTGCCGCAGCGCCTCCGGTATCCAATCCAGAAGCGATGATAGACCAGTTGACAACGCTGATGCTGCAATCGCTCAAACCTATGGGCGTGGCTGCCAAACTGCGAATGATGGGCGCTCGCCTCCAGGTCATTTTTGAAGCCGATCCCACTCCTGATCCCGTGGAAATGTCGGCGTTAACCGTGAGCTTGCTCAAACGAGTGCCCTGGCAACCCATTAGCCAGATTCAGCTTTATGGTCGGCTCCCCAACGCAGACTTCCCCGATTGGAGCCGCGAATTTGACCTCAACGAAGACTCCTAAATAGTTGTCTCTAGGAAAATTCGTTTACAGCTAATTACCCAGCTAAAATCTCAGAAATTATTTAAGGTGTTTAACTGAAGCACTGGTTAAATCTTGTAGCTTAGATGCAACCTCAACTCTATGGCATCTTGAGGAATCTATTTCTGCGCAAAGCAATAGAACGTTCCCAGTTTCAATTATCTTAGCGACTTCAAACAAAGTTTGCTCTGCCTCTTTTTGCTCAGGAGGAATCCAATGTTCACAACCTGATATATTGCCGAGGGATACTTTAGAAATGTACTGAATATTTTTAGAGGCGAAAAGCTTTTCAAGAGAAGTTCCGTACCACTTTCTAGACCAAGCGCGCGGACTTAGCCTTACATCAACTACACAAGTAACATTAAATTCCTCTAAGTAATCAAGAAAAGCATCATAATCCTTTCGATTACCATAGCCGAAAGTTAATATAAGTTTTTTTTCAGCCGCCGCCAAATTAGGCATTTTATAAATCAAATAAACTTAGGGTCTGAGCTTCATCCTTTTGAGTATCTTTCGGAGGATAAAAGATTCCTATAATCATGAAAACTTTACAATGATTTTTGAGATTACCCACAATGAAGTGAAGGTCTTTTTTAGTTAAAAACTCATCTTCTAGCTTTTGCTTGACTTTGAATAGCGCTTCCTTTTCCCTTTCCTCTAAGGCGGCAGAGTTAGCTCTATTTCGACATCCTCTATAAAGTTGAGATATTTCCCAGTCACTTATTGTGTAAGAGTGCGTTAAACCGTCTATCTCAGTAAATTTATAGCCAAATTGATAAGGGATTTTTTCCAGATCTACAGATGCTTCAAACAAGTCTCCTTGATCTTGAACTGCCTTTTGTTTTGGACTCCATTCACGATCTGTTTTTCTTAGAAAGTACTTCTCTATGCTTTTAGGCTTAATTATTCCTAGAGATTTCCCCTGTGCTTGCATTTCAGTAACAGAACTAAATTTCAAAGGTAAAACAAAAGATTTACGCTCTTTCCAATTGTTTTTAGTTCCTATACGCGATGTGCAACTAAGGTTGCACAAGAAAAGTCCCGCTGGGCGATGCTAGAAGTAGAACCTATCTAGCTGGAGTGGGACTTATGTTTACTATGGACGAGTTTATCATTGCTGTTT
>QBMH01000297.1 GCA_003249025.1 Leptolyngbya sp.
TTTTATATCAACATAGGATTTAATCTCACTCTTACTGACTTTTCGGATAGGCTCTAAGTCCTGATGGTTGAAGGAGCGGTTTCGCAGATCTTGATGGCTATAGTCCCGGTGAGGCATTGGGTGAATCAGTGGGTGGCGTTGCGTCTATTATTGCCTGGTCAAAGGGTTTCGTCATGCTGGTGAATGGGTTGGGGCGTTAAACTGGTGGATAGATTTGTTGCGGTAGCTTTATGACGATTAAAGAGCAGCTTATTCAAGAACTGGAACAACTGCCGGAGGCACAGCTAGAGGAGGTGTTGGCGCTGGTGCGTTCCTTCAAAGCTGAACCGGACACAAACTCTGATCAAAGCAGTCGAGTTTGGCAAGCCTACTTAGCATCTAAGCAAGAACGAGAAGAGGTTTATCGTCGCCTTGCAAACTCCTAAATTTCTCACTTACGCTGAAGTGTTAGCGATTCATGCAGACCAGATTGTTAGCTTTGGCGGAACGGCTGGAGTTAGAGATGAGGGCTTGCTAGAGTCCGCCTTGGCGCAGCCGCAAGCTACTTTTGGCGGAGAGTTTCTGCACTGCACTATTCCTGAGCAAGCAGCGGCTTATCTGTATCATCTGGCAAAGAATCATCCGTTTATCGACGGCAATAAACGAACGGCATTTGCTGCGATGGATACCTTCTTGCGACTCAACGGCTACAGATTGACGCTGACGAATGAAGATTCCTACACGTTGGTTTTGCAAGCCGTCACCGATCAAATGGATAAGTCAGCGATCGCCGCTCGGCTTGAGCAATCTGTAATCCAGTAGGAAGAAATCACCGAGAGCGATCGCTGAGTCGAATATTCGGGGTTACTGGAAAGACATTGGTAGAATAGAGCGGTCTTAAGACGCAATGCCTATCTATTTTCTGTTGGAGTGCCCATGTCTGTTTCCTCTGCCCCTTTTACTGCTGACGAAATTGCTGCGGAGGGCATCAAGCCAGAGGAATATGCCGACATTGTGCAACGGCTGGGGCGGCATCCCAACAAGGCAGAGTTGGGCATGTTTGGCGTAATGTGGTCAGAACATTGTTGTTATAAAAACTCGCGACCGTTGCTGAAGCAATTTCCCACGGAGGGCGATCGCGTTTTGGTGGGTCCCGGCGAAAACGCAGGTGTGGTGGATTTAGGCAACGGCTTGCATCTCGCCTTCAAAATTGAATCTCACAATCACCCGTCTGCCGTGGAACCGTTTCAAGGTGCGGCAACTGGAGTGGGCGGGATTTTGCGAGATATTTTCACCATGGGTGCCCGACCGATCGCCATTCTCAACTCGCTCCGTTTTGGTTCCTTAGAGGATGCCCGGACGCGGCGGTTATTTAGTGGGGTCGTCGCCGGAATCTCTCACTATGGCAACTGTGTCGGGGTTCCCACCATTGGCGGCGAAGTCTATTTTGATCCGGCGTATTCTGGCAATCCGCTCGTCAACGCGATGGCGCTGGGGTTAATGGAAACAGAGGAGATTGTCAAATCGGGAGCCAGAGGAATTGGCAATCCAGTGCTGTATGTTGGCTCAACTACGGGACGCGACGGCATGGGTGGAGCCAGCTTTGCCAGTGCCGAATTGAGCGATGCTTCCATGGACGATCGCCCCGCAGTCCAAGTCGGCGACCCTTTTTTAGAAAAATCCTTGATCGAAGCGTGTTTGGAAGCCTTCAAAACTGGAGCCGTGGTTGCTGCCCAAGATATGGGCGCAGCGGGTCTCACCTGTTCTACATCGGAAATGGCAGCGAAAGGTGGCGTGGGCATCGAATTGGATCTCGATAAAATTCCCGTGCGCGAAACGGGCATGGTGCCCTACGAATATCTCCTGTCGGAGTCGCAGGAACGAATGCTGTTTGTGGCGGAAAAAGGACGAGAGCAAGAACTGATTGATATTTTTGAGCGCTGGGGACTTCACGCCGTCGTGGCAGGAAGCGTGATTGCTGAACCGATTGTGCGGATTTTGTTTCAAGGGGCGATCGCTGCCGAAGTTCCCGCAACCGCTTTGGCAGACAACACCCCCATCTATCATCGAGAACTGCTGAGCGAACCACCCGACTACGCTCAAAAAGCTTGGGCGTGGACTCCAGAGAGTTTGCCGGACTGCACCGCCACAGGCATTGAAGCCCAAGGGAAATTCCTCACCTGGAACGAAGTATTGCTTCAACTGCTGGCAACCCCCTCGATCGCCTCAAAACAGTGGGTCTATCGCCAATACGACCACCAAGTTCAAAATAATACTGTGATTATGCCCGGTGGAGCCGATGCCGCTGTCATTCGCATTCGCCCAGTGGATGATCTGTCTCCTCTTCCCTCTTCCCTATCCCCTGGAGTTGCTGCCACCGTTGATTGCAACGCCCGCTATGTCTACCTGCATCCCTATGAAGGAGCCAAAGTTGCTGTTGCCGAAGCTGCCCGAAACCTAAGCTGTGTGGGCGCAGAACCGCTAGCAGTGACGGATAATCTCAACTTCGGCAGCCCTGAAAACGAGATCGGCTACTGGCAACTGGCAGAAGCCTGTCGGGGTTTATCAGAGGCTTGCACCGCCTTCAGCACCCCGGTCACGGGTGGCAATGTCTCGCTTTATAACGAAACTCTGGATGCTGACGGCAAGCCCCAGCCCATTTATCCAACGCCAGTGGTTGGCATGGTGGGGTTAATTCCTGACCTAACTAAAATTTGTGGGCAAGGATGGCAAGCCGCAGGAGATTTGATCTATCTACTGGGTGTGCCTTTGAATGCAGAGTCGTCGCCTGCTGTAACTCTGGGCGGCTCAGAGTATCTGGCAGCGATTCAGGGCGTAATTGCCGGACAGCCTCCCGTGGTTGATTTTGCTCTAGAGCGCCGGGTGCAAGCGGTTTGTCGAGAAGGGATTCGTCACGGATGGGTTCGGTCTGCCCACGACTCCGCAGAAGGGGGCGTTGCGATCGCGATCGCCGAATCCTGCATTAGCGGCAATCTAGGAGCGACCCTTACCTTTCCCGTCTCCACAACTCGCCTGGATCACCTCTTGTTTGCCGAGGGCGGGGCACGGATTATTGTGTCCATAGCGCGATCGCACCAATTGCAGTGGGAAGCCTATCTACAAACCCACTTAGACACCGCTTGGCAAGCGTTAGGGATGGTAAGTAGTCATGCCGATGGTTTGAGTATTACGATTAATCATTCCGCGATTAAAGTAGAAATAGACACCCTCAGTGATCGCTGGAAGGGCGCGATCGAGTCCTATCTAGCCGATTGATTCTTCCTATTTCCTAAAAGCTGATCTAGAGTCAACCTCTGTGCCTGTTACGATGGAATCAAGAGTTAATCAAAATTTAAATAACTTTTAAGCTATTTAATTGCCATTGCCGCCCATTTCCTGCTTTTCCCCTGCTAGCAATCCTTGGAGCAACACTGACGCATGTTACCCAATTCCCTTTCTCAAACGGGTGCTTCTGCTGCTGAATTTAATGACTTAGATCAGGCTACCTCTTTAGATCACTCTGATAAACCCGAAGAAGCCTGTGGCGTGTTTGGGGTTTATGCACCGGGTGAAGATGTTGCTAAGTTGACTTATTTCGGGTTGTACGCTCTGCAACATCGGGGGCAGGAGTCAGCAGGGATAGCCACTTTTCCAAAAGACCATCCCCCCTGTTTGCACAAGGAAATGGGCTTAGTGTCCCAAGTCTTTAACGAAACGATTCTGAATACCTTAGTGGGAGAGTTGGCAGTTGGGCATACTCGCTATTCCACGACAGGAACTAGCCGTGTCGTCAATGCTCAGCCAGCGTTGGTTCCTACCCGGTTAGGGCATTTGGCACTGGCACACAATGGCAATTTGGTGAATACGCCAATTCTGCGGGAAGAGTTGCTGCGAAATCATCACAATCTAGTAACCAGCACTGACTCGGAACTGATTGCCTTCGCGATCGCAGAAGCGGTCGATAGCGGCAAAACTTGGTTAGAGGCGGGTATTCATGCGTTTAATCGGTGTCAAGGTGCCTTTAGCTTAGTGATTGGCACCCCCGATGGCATAATCGGTGCCCGTGATCCCAATGGGATTCGCCCTTTGGTGATTGGCACTCTGCCGAAAGTGAATCCTAGCGATCCAACCCGGTATGCGCTAGCCTCTGAAACCTGCGGGCTGGATATTATTGGAGCCGAATATTTGCGAGAGGTGGAACCCGGTGAGATGGTTTGGATCACCGATGAAGGTATGGCATCGTTCCATTGGGTCACTAACCCTCAACCTAAACTCTGCATTTTTGAGATGATTTACTTTGCGCGCCCCGATAGCGTCATGCAAAACGAAAGCCTTTATACCTACCGAATGCGAATTGGGCGGAGACTAGCCCTAGAATCTCCTGCGGAAGCTGATTTGGTGATTGCGGTGCCTGATTCTGGCATTCCAGCGGCGATCGGTTTTTCTCAAGCTTCAGGCATTCCCTACGCGGAAGGACTGATCAAAAATCGCTATGTGGGGCGCACCTTCATTCAACCGACCCAAAGTATGCGAGAAGCAGGCATTCGCATGAAGCTGAATCCGCTGCGGGATGTGCTTCAAGGAAAACGCATTGTGCTAGTGGATGATTCGATTGTGCGGGGAACTACTAGCCGCAAGATTGTCAAAGCGCTCCGGGATGCAGGGGCGACGGAGGTTCACATGCGAATTTCTTCTCCTCCGGTGACTCACCCTTGTTTTTATGGGATTGATACCGATACTCAAGATCACCTGATTGCAGCAACGAAATCGGTAGAAGAAATTGCTGCCCAAATCGAGGTGGATTCCCTCAGCTATCTTAGTTGGGCAGGGATGCTAGAAGAAACGCGCGATGATCCCGCTAACTTTTGTTCAGCCTGTTTTACAGGGCAATATCCTGTTCCAGTACCCGAACCTTTGAAGAGTGCTAAGCTACTTTTGGAAAAAAATCTTCCCTCTTTGGAAGCGATCGCCTCTGTGTAGTGTCTCTTTGGAAATAGAGTCTTTTTTGAAGACGCAAAATCTTACTCGATATTGGCAACTCGAAAACCCATTTCACATTCAAACTGCTTAGGATTTTGCTGATTAATTTGCTTCAGTGCCCGTCCACATCGCAATTTTCCGCTTGACCATCGCGGTTGCCCACTGGCATCTGCCATTAAACAGGATTGGCAGACCTGATTGGGAGAAATTAGCTGATTATCCATCAGGATGACAAGCACGTTGACCTCCAACGAAGTCGTAATTCTCTAACTCCATCTTAGGTTAAGACTCTGAGTATGATGTGTCATAGATTACAGAGCTTAATGCGTTTAACCGCTATTTCAGTCAAGAGTTAGAAGGGCGAGGTAATGTTCTAGGTTTGTTGTTTTCCATCAGAGAAACTGGTTTGATGGAGAGGTTGATCATGATGGAAGTAAGGTGTACCCCGTTGTCTAGACAAAAAACTGACAAATTTAAGAGAGTCTAC
>QBMH01000298.1 GCA_003249025.1 Leptolyngbya sp.
ACCTTGGACTTGGGATGATCTAATCACTTATCCCACTATCATTTGATGCACTACCGTTATTTTTAAGTTTGCAATTCTTACCAAAAAAGGGCGATCGCCTTTATTGAAATTTTTCTGGCTTACGAGATTTTTATTGCCCTCCGCTCAATTAGTGCAGAAAATGTCGAACTCCAGTCAGCAGCATCACGATACCCACTTCATTCGCGGCGGTGATTGAATCTTGATCACGCAGGCTACCACCGGGTTGGACGATCGCCTGAATCCCTGCCGCTGCCGCAATCCGAACAGAATCATCAAATGGGAAAAATCCATCACTGGCAAGAATGGCTGCTGCCGCTTTTGCACCTGCCTGTTCTAAGGCAATTTTGACCGAGCCGACGCGGTTCATTTGTCCTGCTCCCACTCCCACTGTGGCGCGATCGCGCGTGACCACGATCGCATTCGATTTCACATGTTTGCAGATCTTCCAAGCAAACAGCAGTTCTTCTAACTGGGCGGTGGTAGGCTGTTTTTCCGTTGCAACAGTCCAGTTCCCTGAATCAATCACCTGGTTATCGCTTGCTTGCGCCAAAAAGCCACCCGCGATCGCTTTCACCGCATACTCTGCGCCCTGTGCCAAATCGGGCAACACCAATACTCGCACCTTAGATTTAGCCGCCAAAATTTCCTGAGCATCCGGCTCACAGCCAGGAGCCACCACACACTCCAAAAAGGTTTTGGTTAGCAACAGTGCTGTTGCGCCATCAATCGGACGGTTCAACGCCACAATGCCGCCAAACGCAGAAACCGAATCCGCATTAAATGCCTTTTCGTAAGCTTCCGCGATCGTATGTCCTAAAGCCGCCCCACAGGGATTCGTATGTTTCAAAATAGCGGCAGCAGGGAGACTTTGCGGCTCCATAAACTCAGCAATCAATCGCCGTGCCGCTTCCAAATCAACCAGGTTGTTGTAGCTCAGTTCTTTGCCTTGCAGTTTGGTTGCCGCCGCCCAACCGCTGGCGATCGCTCCAGTCTGATACCAAGCAGCCGATTGATGAGGATTTTCACCATAGCGCAGGGACTGAAGCTGCTGTCCAGTAAGGGTGAAATTGGGGAAAAGATCGGGTGCTTCTACCGATTGTTCACCGTTCTGAGTAGGGGATTGTTCTGCTAGATAAGTGGAAATTGCCTGATCATAGTCGCCCGTGTGCTGAAAAGCTTGTAGGGCAAACTGTTGACGAAACTCCAAGGCTATCTCGCCGCTATTCTGACGGAGTTCTTGCAGGTAAAGACTATATTGGCTAGGGCGACAGAGTACGGTCAGATGGGCATAATTTTTTGCCGAAGCCCGCAGCATCGCCGGACCGCCAATATCAATTTGCTCGATCGCCTCTGAAAGTGACACATCAGGACGAGCGATCGTCGCGGCAAATGGATACAAATTCACCACCACCAGATCAATCGGTCGAATATCTTGTGATTCTAGATCTGATAAATCGGCTGGCACATCTCGCCGTGCCAAAATGCCGCCATGAATCCGAGGATGCAAGGTTTTGACCCGTCCCCCCAAAATTTCTGGAAAGCCTGTGTAGTCTGACACTTTGGTAACGGGTAAATCTGCTGCCTGCAAAGCTTTTGCCGTGCCACCACTGCTGATAATATCAAACCCAAATTCTTCAACCAGAGAACGGGCAAACTCAACCAATCCCGTTTTATCTGATACGCTCAGCAGCGCTAGACGTGCCATGCTCAAAACTCCCACTCAATCTTTCCCTTGAGTGTAGCTGAGAGCGCGTCTGGGTTCAAAGACAGGTTTCAGGTTTCAGGTTTTAGGTTTTAGGAGCTATTTCTGTTCCATTTGGCGTTTCATTTGGTCGCGTGCAGTTTGCAAAATGGTGCGGAGTCCTGCTTTCTGTTGATTGTCTAGCCGCAAAAAAGTAGAAAACTGCTGACGCAAGGTTTCGGCACGGGCTGCCTCTGGGCGTTTTAACTTGGTAGGGTCAAGCCCACTTGAAATGATGGATTCTAGTTGGTCAAAGGCAAATTCGCTAATGGTTGAGAGGGCTTTTTGCTGCTGAGTGTTTAACCGAATTCTGTTTCCCAGATCACTAATTTCAGAGGGTTTGCTCGATTCAGGAGTCGGGACGGAAATAGGCTGAGCGATCGCGCTACCACTAGACAAGCAGCATAATCCAACCGCGATCGCGCTAGCAGAACCAAAAAGGACAACAGACGATTTCAGTTTCATAGTTGTAAAGACAAGCAAGGTTTGAAAGGATGGCGCATTGAACAAGCATTCAATCGTCAAGCAGAACCATTTAAGATGCATTTTACCTAGACTTGAGTAAACCCAAAAAAGTTTCGGAATTCATGTCAAACATCCTTTACTCAATTTCTGTACCGCCTACGAGCGGGCGATCGCCCCAAGGAGCCGTTGTATTGCTGCATGGCTGGGGTGCCAACTGTCAGGATCTTGCTGGGCTAGCAGACTATATGGATTTATCAGACTATCAACTGGTATTTCCAGAAGCACCCTTTCCTCATCCCTACAATCCCGTGGGTAAAATGTGGTACAGCTTTCCGCAAGACTATAGCTTCTTGGGGAAATCAGAATTTGGCGATCGCGCTGACCTTTCCACGAGTCGCGATCGGCTGATCGAATTTTTGACCCATTTTACGGAAACTTCTAACATTCCCTTCTCGCGGATTATTCTGGGTGGTTTTTCTCAAGGGGGGGCAATGACTCTAGATGTAGGCGTGCGACTGCCACTCGCAGGCTTAATGATTTTAAGTGGCTACCTCCATGCGCCGCTCCAACCCCAGCAGGCTTCTCTGCCGCCGACCTTGATGATCCACGGTCGGCAAGATCAAGTGGTGCCGTTGCAAGCAGCCCATCAAGCGCGCGATAGTTTGGAGGCAATCGGCGTGACTCTCAATTATCAGGAGTACGATATGGGGCATGAAATTCAGCCGATCGCGTTGCGCCAAATACAAAGTTTTGTTAAAGAGTTCCTGCCAATCGATAACAAGCCGTGAATATTCAGTTTGACGGTAGATAAGTCGGCTAAGATAAGCAAGGACGAATATGGATATCCTAAAGCGTCTTGGGTTTTCATGAGCCTTGAACACTGCAACCCGGAGGTGCCAGTCATGCCAGCATTACATTTAGAAAGAGAAAAAGTTTCCAGCTTGACTGAAAATGACGTTGCAGAACTGGCAGCGCGATTAGAGCAAGATGATTACTCGACCGCCTTTGAAGGTTTAAAGGATTGGCACTTATTACGGGCGATCGCGTTTGAACGTCCTGAGATGGTTGAGTCTTACCTATATCTGCTCGATATGGAAGCCTACGACGAAGCATAAAAAATTAAAGAGTTGCGATTGCAGATTTGAGAGCCTGGATTGATGATGAACTCATTGATCTAGGCTCTCAAAATTTTATGCAGGGTTATCGAGTTTTAGTCGGCGTGGGCGGCGGCATTGCTGCCTACAAAGTGTGTGAAGTCGTTTCAGCATTGGCAAAAGAGGGAGTAGAAGTCCGCACGGTGCTAACGGATGCTGCCCAAGAATTTGTTACACCGCTGACTTTTGCTACGTTAAGCCGTCATTCAGCCTATGGCGATCGCGATTTTTGGCAGCCTGTACACGGTCGCCCCTTGCATATTGAGCTAGGAGAATGGGCGGACGTTTTCCTCCTCGCACCGCTAACGGCAAACACCTTGGCAAAATTAGCGCATGGCATGGCAGATAATTTATTGACTAACACGGTGCTAGCTTCCACTTGCCCCGTGCTGCTAGCTCCAGCCATGAATACCGACATGTGGGAACAGGCAGCAGTGCAGCGCAACTGGCAGCAAGTCCAGCAAGATCCGCGCTATCACACCCTTGCACCCGGATCGGGTCTGTTAGCGTGCGATCGCGTTGGTGCTGGACGCATGGCAGAACCCGCCGAAATTTTGCCCTATGTGCGATCGCTGCTGCAAACCCAAGGCGATCGTGATCTGGCAGGCAAATCTATTCTGATTAGTGCGGGTGGCACGCGCGAATTTCTCGATCCGGTGCGATTCATTGGCAATCCTTCCACCGGAAAAATGGGGATTGCTCTAGCCCAAGCCGCCCACCATCGCGGGGCTAAGGTGACCTTAGTACACGCCCCAACCGCAATAGAAGCAGTGCGGACGCTATTAGGAGTGCAATGTATTGCAGTGGTCACGGCAGCAGACATGCGGCAGGCAATGCGAGATCACTTCTCCCACGCAGACTGGACGATTATGGCGGCAGCGGTGGCAGACGTGAAACCCGCTTATTGCAGCCCTGAAAAATTGCCTAAATCTGATCTCCCTGCCAGCCTACCTTTAGCGCCAGTGCCCGACATTGTGGCAGAATTGGCAAAACTAAAGCAGCCCCACCAGCGACTCGTTGGCTTTGCCGCCCAAACGGGAGACATTGTTACGCCAGCCAAAGAAAAGCTAGTACGAAAACAGCTAGACGCGATCGCTGCTAACCCCATCGACCAGCCCAACAGCGGCTTTGGCAGCGACACAAACCAGGCAGTCTTTCTCGATCGCCATGGACGACAGCACTTTATTAATCAGCCGTGCAGTAAGTTATCTATGGCACATCAACTGCTCGACTTCATCCAAGCTATTGTGTGAGATTCCAATGTCTACAAAACGATTAGCTCAGATACAACGGTGGTCAAAATGGTCAGGGGCGATCACTTTTGCTAACTTTTCTCCACTTCTAGAAGCATAGGGTGGCTTCTGCCGAACTTCCACCAGGGCAGCCAGATCAATTTTCGTCGCTGGCTAATCCATTACCTGCTGATTCACCTTCACCTCACCCGCCCGAATCACCCGCTGCGCCTGCTGCCGCGTCTCACACAGATTCCGTTTTACTAAAAGCACATTCAGTCGCTGTTTGGGCATGGTTGTGATATGACAGAAGTAGTAGGCACGTGTTATCACTTAGTTGGATTAGGAAATACTTTGCTTAGAGCAAACCTTAGCGCTGAAATGCAATAGCAATGAGTAATTATGGTCTTTTGCACAGGGTCATTTTAGGGGTGAGGCAAAAACCTCTGAAACCTTTTGTCAGTGCATTTATTGCTTATGCAGCCATTTGGACAGTTTTAGAACCTCTAATTGGCATTGTTTCACCAGCACAGAAGTACTTTTCAGGAGAGTTGAAATTTTTAATTTTACTTTTGGCTAGCATCTTAATTGGTCTATACAAAAGCGCAGTCCCAAGAGAACTCTCTATTCAGTATGGTAATTCGGTAATAAAGATCGTATTTGGTGATTTATTCTTATTCAGTGGTATTAAAGCAATACCTGTAAGTAGGTCAGGGCTATTTCATTCTAAATAAGTCCATGAGTGTGTTAATACCAAAGCCAGCGAGACGTTGAGCTTGAGCCATATTCTGGAAGCCATTGTCGC
>QBMH01000299.1 GCA_003249025.1 Leptolyngbya sp.
TTGGTCAAGAACTTTGAGAGAACCCTGGACAATGCGACAGCGAAGGTGAATCTTTGCTTCATCCGACTGATGCTCAAACGGCTAGCGCTCAATTAGATATCAAACGGGTTCTATAGGGGCAAATTGTTTGAATAGACTTCTTGCATAAATCGATTTTTGGCACGAGTTTCTGATAGTTTGAACCCCCTATTTGCTACTTTTGCAAGAGATCTAATGTATGCTCCCGCTCAGTGACTTTCACCTGATCCTATTCCCGATAACATTGATTATCAGGAATAGGGGTTGGCAAAAAGCATTACCCACCAGGCGTTAGAGAGTTGATTAATTGCAAAGATGGCAATTAGTCTACGAGTTTATTGCGTTTCAGCCGTTTTAGGCAGTGGATTTAGTCCAATCAGTAGGTAGAGCGATCGCTCAATTCCCCCAGTACTCTCCAGGAAGATCCTTTCTTTTAACAGTAACCCTGCCAACTTTCTTACCTGACATTCTCAATAATTCATCACCTGAAAATTCAAAACCAAGCTTTAGTGCTATTTGTGCAACTTCATCTGCTGTTGATGAAGCAAGCACCTCATTTTTAAGTGCAGGTTCAGACTGCATTTTCTTTAAAAATGCCTCGAGTTGATCTAAAGCCATATTTGAAACTCCTATTCTCGCTCTTTGGTGTGCGGAGTGGGTGACTGCTCCGCTGAGTTTAACTTAACCCCGAAAAGCTTCCCACACCTCTGATGCCCATTGGCTGGACTAATTACCATTCATCTGGGTCCATCACACTGCTTCTGGGTTCAGGTCAATCATACGGCGAGTCGTGTAGGTTCCAACCGGACTCCAGAGCAGATAGGGCAGTAGCAACAGGGCAGCTTCAAGGGATTGTTGCCCTACCATCACCGCCAACACAGCACCTAAAACAACTCCCAAACCACCTAAAAACGTCCCGATCGCCAAACTCCGCGATCTTAACGTGGCGGGAATATAGGCGACTGTCACTACTTCCACCAACAGGTAAAGCCCCATAAAGATACAGGTTTTGAGACTGCCTGGTTCATTTTGCCAAACTAGCCCCGCCGACCAAGCACCGCAGAAGAATGCAGCCATCCATATGAGCGGAATGGCAGGCTCAAAGAATAACCACTTGGGGCGATCGAGTCTGGCAGCCCAGGGAATATCACGCGGTCTAAAAAAGAAACTGCCAAAGGCAACCAGAGTCGTGATGCCACTGATAATGAGCCAGGAGTTTGACATCCTTGTTTCCTGCAAAACACAGCACTAATGGTAGCAAGCGGCTTTAGTGTCAACATCCATCTTAGGGACAGGTAAGGGGCATCTCCAAGTCAACCAGTGCTGTTATCGATACTCTCTTGCAATGAACGAAACCCAATTTGCCGACGCTCTAAATCCTCGACCAGCGCAATCAAATCTTTGAGCGATCGCCCCAAGCTATCCAGTCGCCAAACAACCAGAGTGTCTCCTGGTCTCACATAATTGAGTGCTTGCTGCCAGCCAGGGCGATCGGCTTTCACCCCACTCATTTTGTCGGAGAATATTTTGTCGCACCCAGCCACTTGCAACGCATCATTTTGCAGGGCCAGATTTTGGTCATCTGTCGAAACTCTCTCATACCCGATCAGCATAGCCAGAAGTTCTAATGTGCTGCAACTGTATCAGAACTCGTTGAACCTACCCTGTTTTGATACATAGATTCATTGACAAGTTGTTTTACAAGATTTAGAGGCTGAAACGCTACTTTGACCTGACAAACCCCAACCGTAAAACAAACGGTTGTTTCTGAGACAGACGTACTTTACTTCTATCTTTGAAGCAATCAGCATATGCTCACAGCCAATTACCAATAAGAACATAGGCAGCCCAAAATCCGGTGTGGCTGTAGTTTGGATATTGCTTGAGGAGCATTACTTGAGCACGACGCAGTGCTTCCGCCTTCGTCACTTTAGAGTTTGCTAACTCACGATAAAACTCTCCCATCAATAGGGCAGTGGAACGATCGTCAATCTGCCACAGAGAAGCTAGAGTACTACGTGCACCTGCTTTTACGGCAACACCTGCAAGTCCTAGTGTGGCGCGACTATCTCCTTCGGCAGTTTGGCAGGCACTTAAAACGAGGAGTTCGATCGCCCCAGAACTTACTTGGTTTCGACTCCGCAATAGAGAATCTAACTGCGTCACATTCATCGGACCATCTGCTGCCAGGATAAATGTGTCCTTTGCCTGCGAGCTAAACTGACCATGCGTTGCCAAATGCACTACATTAAATCCGGTTGAGTTGACTTTTGATGCTAGTGATTGACTGGTGAACGCTTGGTCCAAAAGCTGTTGATTAGCAACGCCTGCTTTCGTAATTAGAGCAAACTCGGACTTGATTTCGGGCAGGGGTGGAAACTGCTGCCGAAACTGGAGAGGCGGATCAATTAGCCCTGCGGCTAAAACATTCAATCGTTCAGTTGACAAAGACTTGGGTGGCAGCAGTTGTAATCCAATGCTGAGGGCGACGGCATACTTTTCTATCAGGTAGTGCTTGCCATCATACAGTCCAGCCATGGGAATGCTGCGTAAGGCTCCATCGAGAACAAACACCAGGGTATTTACTCCCTGATGGTCTAAATCGGCTTCAATCGGTTCAATCAGCCAGCGATACACTTGCTGCGAAAGGGTCTGAATTTTGTCTGTAGCATCCAGTTCAGTCAGGTTTTGTTGCAGTTGTTGTAGAAGGCTTTCAACCTCTTGCCTAGGGATTTTGATGGTGTGATGATGCAGCGATCGCTGGGGAATTTTAACAATCACTTCTAACTGATTGGGCAAAATCATCGGATAGATGATGGCAGCGGTGGGATTGTCCTGTACCACTTTGTCTAACAACACTGTTCGCGTATCTAGACAGGCTTCTCGAAAGAAGTTATCGAGTTCAGCCAGTTGCAACGCTTCGATTCGTTGCCGCGCTTTATCTAGATTTTGTTCAGTCGGCTCACTGCCTTGAGCTTGCACCAATAACTCAACAGATTCACGATAAACGGGTTCCACGCTTTCCCGAAAGGAGAATTGCACGTCACGATTGACGGTCACCAAGTCGCCTCTGAGCGATCGCAGTTCATCCACCGCCGCATCATAGGCAGCGATCGCCTGGGGGATCTCTCTCTGTTGCTTCAATAACCGCCCCAATTGCCAATGCCAGCGGTAAGAAATATCTGGCGCATTCATCCCTTGAGCCAAATTCAATGCTCGTTGAGTGACCTCCTGAGCCTCTTTCCACTGGTGAGCGTGTTCATATACAGTGCCGAGATTGCCCAATGCATAGGCTTCTGCACGGCGATCTCCGAGACTATGGGCGTGTTGAGCAGCCGTTGCCAGCAGTTGAGCAGCGGATTGAGGAACAGACGAACCGGAGAAAGGCGATCGCTCTCCCAATTTAAGCAACGATTGTGCCAGATGAATTCGTGCATACACACTTGCCTGACTGGGAGGCAGGGTTGCCAGTTGGGTTTGAACCTCAGATAAAAGGGTTTGGGCAGTGGGTTGCTGGACAGTGTTGATTAACAGGCTGAATAAGTTGATTTGAGCTTGAACTTTGCCGATAGTGGTAGTCGTTAAACTGGCAGCTTTTTGATAAAACGCGATCGCCGCTTGAGTATCTTGTTGCGCTTTTGCGGTGTTGCCTAATCCAAAGTGAATAGCACTGGTTTCTTGGGGGCTTGCTTGCGGAGATCGCACTCGGTTAGCCATTTCCAGACTTTGCTGCAACACTTCGCGAGATTGATCGAGATCGTCCACTAATCGCAGCGCATTTCCCAGCGATCGCAATTCAATTACCTTTGTCATCGAATCGGGCTGGCTCTGTAACCGCTGTCGCAATTCTGTTAGCATCGTCAACGACCGACGGTAGTATCCCAATACTCGCAGCCCTTGAGCCTGGTTAATTTGACTTTGAGCAATCCCATTCGTATCATTCAATTGTTTATAAATTGACTCTGCTCGTTGCCAGGTCGCGATCGCCGATTCTGCTTGCCCCGTCTCTAATTGCAAATCACCTTGAATGTCTAGGGCTTGAGCCAAGAAGAGTAAGTTTTGAGTTGCTGGTTGATTCAACAACGTCAAGCTGTCGGCGATCGCCCCATTCGCTTCAGTCCAATTTCCCAACTGCTGATGTGCCAGAGCCAAGTTGCTCAGGGCGATCGCCTGCCTTAATGAATCACCTTGAACCTGATAACCCTGTACTGCTCGTTGTAGAACAGCGATCGCTTCTTCGTATTTCCCGGCATCGTAGAGGGTTTTACCCTGGTGCATCAAAGAGCCATCTGCCAGGAGTCGCCTGTTGCAGGGTAAAGCATCGACACAAATTGCAGCAGGCTGATCTGACGATGAACGGAGTGCAAGCATGGATCGGGCTGGGGCGATCGCGATACAGATCGCCAGGGTGACAAGAGTCAGTAGGGGTATGGCAATTCGCCTGGAAAGCTTGAAGCGGAGATGGGGCATCAGGGTTGCAGGGGGCGATCGGTGATGTTGTCCTTGTATCAAATTATCGGGCATAAAACCAAATCTAGTCCCTGCTGAATCAAGCAAAACTTTTGACGCAACCTGCCTCGCGTGAATAAACCAAAATTTCCAACCCTATAAAACATCAAGCAAAAGACTGGGTGGCTCACAGAGGTGTCGAAAGAACACACTCCGTTAATCCGCCGGAATCACAACTTCACCCTACTTAAATTGGAGAACGTCCCATGCAATTAATCTATCGTGGTCATTTTTATACCTACACCTCAACTCACACTAAACCCGCTAGCCAGCCGCGTGCCATCAACTGGCGCTATCGGTTGCCTGGAGCAGCCCATATTGAAATACTGCCTGTGAACACCGCTACACCCTTTCGCTCGATCCAACCGCGTGCGATTAACTGGCGCTATCAAATTCCGGCGGAGGTCTAAATGCAAGGCGGTTCAAGGATTCAGAAAACAGTCATATCCACGCAACCCAATCCGGCTCAACCAACTGACATTACACCCACAAATGCACCGATTAGCTCACTAACGATCGCCCTTTCTGTTGGTGTGGTCTGCGCGATCGTGGGTTATCGAATGCACCGGGCTACGGTTCTGAGGCGACAAATTAAATACCTGAACCGAATATGGCAGCTAGACTCCAGAAAAAACTGTTTTAGCAATCTAGAAATAATAAACTGGACAATTATGAAGCTACTTGAGGTAAGATTTTGTAGTTCCATTCACCGTGAAAATCATCTTTTTCAAGATGAATGGAATTGAATTGCTCATCGGTGATTTTAATGCCAGTGGGGTAGAGTCCTTCATCGAGT
>QBMH01000029.1:0-1245 GCA_003249025.1 Leptolyngbya sp.
CAGTAGACTCTCTTAAATTTGTCAGTTTTTTGTCTAGACAACGGGGTACACCTTAGAGGGAGTTCAACAGGCTTTATTTCAACGACTCTAGAAGGGTAAGTCAATTGCCCCTCTAGTTTAGAGTTTTGACCATGATGATGATTAACGTTGCCCCTTTTGCTGCCATATCGATTGGACAGGTGATCAAGCGAGTTCTGGGTACAGGTAAAATTACCCATGATGACGAAGTGTTTTTTCAAAAGGCGATGCTTTGTGAAACACCTTTAGATCCTGAAGAAATGGATCAGGTGACAAAGGTTTATTATCGTCTGCAAATGGGATTGCTCAAAGTCGTAGATTAGGGCTACCAGCCAACGATGATCTGCCCCATACCAGCCGCGATCGCTCCTGTTGCTAGGTGTTGCGGTAGTAAAGTCCAAAAAGATTGACGGGCAATTTTTTGGGTAAGCACTACACTCAAGAAGACCGCCACAACTAATGTCACAGACTGTAAAAACGCAATCACTGCTGGATGAGCGACGAAAATAGGGAGACTTGCTGTGCCCAAGCCAAAGGTAGCGAAGGCGACGGGAACCACCCTTCCCGCTTCTGTCAGTCCTAGCTGCAAGTAGTGAGCAATATTGGCTCCCAAAACAATGGGTAAGTAGCCATAGGCAAGTTCCAAAAAAGGACGTGATTTAACGGTGCGGCGGAGGAAACGAATCAACTGGTGTGCGGCTAGGGCGATCGCTCCAGGAATCATCAATACCACTACAGACGCACCAGTATGCCAGCCGAAATGATCGAGATGCAGCGATCGCCCCAAAATTGCTTCGATTTCAGGCAAACGATGTAAACATACCGCGCCAAACAAAAGAAACAGCAAGCAAACTTCGGCATAAGTTGGCGTGTGAGTCGTCCATAGCTCAATGCCCGGTGGACGCAGATTTAGCTCCACTGACCGATGGGGGCACGCTTTGAGGCAGGTCATACACAGCACACAATCCCGGTTGTCCTCAAGCTGCGCCGGATGGGAATAGAGCGGGCAGCCGTTGGTTTCTTGCCCTTCTCCCTTCTCAGGTCCGCCTTTGTAGCATTGATAGGTGGTGCAACTGGCGGAACAAATGCCCTGCTGCGCCCGTAATTCCGTCATGGATAGCTTGGCAAACAATCCATTCATCCCGCCAATCGGGCACAAATAACGACACCAAAACCGCCGCTCAAACAGCAGGGAAAAGGTGACCGCGCCTGCCGTAATCAGCAGCA
>QBMH01000029.1:1277-31193 GCA_003249025.1 Leptolyngbya sp.
CAATAAACATCCAGATAAATACGCTGTGTTTTCCAAATCCCATAATTCTTCCCACAGCAAAATCAGGGTGAACATGCCAAACATGAACCAACCGCCCCACCGTTCTGCTTCCCGACGTGACCAAGGCAAGAGTTTACGGGGATACAGCCACAGAGATAGCTTTTGTGCCACTTCGCCATAAATCATGAACGGGCACACCGAACACCACAGGCGACCGACAAAGGGGAAGGCAACCAAAATGCCCAGCCACCACCATGCCCAAAAGAAATTCAGGGCAATGTTTTGGTCACGGCTTTGAGGACCCAGCATTAGCACCGCCACGACGATCGCAAAAGCGCCGAATGTGAAGCCATAGTTGAGGCGATCGGGATACCAGGGACTCCGCAAAAGTTGCCGCAATTGCGGCGAACCATTCAGCAAGTTGAGGCGAAATCGCTTGCTTTTAGGACTGGTTGCCCAAAACACCTCTTCGGTTAGTTCATTGCTGCCATTCAGTTGAATCACCGCCCGTTCCACCATGGCTTGCAGTTCTGCCAAATTGCCCGGAAAGTCGTAGCCTTGGAGTCGGCGAATCGCTTCAGGAGTTAGGGTGGGCCTCGGCACGCCCCGCGATCGACATAACAAGCTGAGATAATACTCCACCTGAGCAATGATGTCCGCTTTACGCACTCGCACCGGTGAAAGCTTAATCACATGTCCGACTAAGCCTTTGCGCTCCAAAGCAGGCAACACTCGCTCTGAAGTCATCAGGATTCTGGCTTCACAGTGGCTTGGGGCAGGCGGGGCTTCTCCTTCACGCACAACGGGAGTATATTCTCCAGTTTCTAGCAGGGTGACCAGTTTTTTTTGTAATTCCAGGTTCAAATCTTGCAGGTTGTTGAGCATGAGGGAACCCGTGCCCAGCCATTCCAACAGTCCAGGTTTGCCACCAACTCGCCCAAACAGGTCTGCGCCACTGGCTTGAAGGATATCGCAGTTAACTTTGATTAGCGGTTCATGGCGATCGCTCGACCCAAAGTGGATCAGTGCCGCCGTGTTGTCTTTTTCTAAACCTGGTTCACCAAAAATTAGCACCGACGCGCGATCTGCCGATGCCTTGCGAATTTCTTGACGATGGCGCACCGCATAGCGACTGGTGCCGATAATCCCTCGTTTTACTTTGGGGACTAAGTAAGGGCGCAGGGCAGCTTGGCGTTCTCGCTCATAGATTAATTGAGCCGAAACCTGGTCAAGGGCGATCGCTAACTGGCGGGAAAACGTTTGAGAAATTTCGGGATACTGCTGTACCAGGTGTAGAAAATCTTGTCGTGGGATTTTCCAAAGCACACAGTCCGATAGGGTGATTACCGTTTGCTCAGCAGGTTGATCTAGCAGCAGTTCTTTCAAGGGAAACACAGAACCGGGCAACAAACTCACGGTATTGGCAACGACAGTTTTACTGGTGCGATAGCTTTCCAATCGTCCCGATCGCAGGATGTAGAAGTCAGTGGGGGAGGTGTCCTCCAAGATCAGGCGGCGATTTTCCTGCACGGCTTCTGCTTGAATCACCGCTGCGATCGCGTCCAGCACCCCGTCTGCTAAAGACTCAAATAAGGTGTTGTCCCGTAGCCAACGAACCCGTTCCTCTTCCATTAGCCAACCTCCCGTCAAGATGAGATATTCTCATTCAGCAATTTTGCAGCATATGGCTAATCAGAAATTCTGCATTTCCCGATTGCTAATTCCATTGAACCGCTGATATAAACAAAAACCTCTCGCTATTTTCTAATCTTGACAATAGAGCATCAAGAACCAGAACAGCGAGAGGTTTATCTCAAACTTTTAGAAAAGCAACTCGGCGATCGCTAACTAGCAATCAAACTATGGCTTAAGGAGCATAAACAGCACGACCGTTTGCATTAAGCACGATGCTGCCTTCGTCTCCATTGATCACAAAGGGAACTGCGTCCTTACCGACTACACGAACGAGCTTAGGACGAGCAAACAGAGCTTTTTGAATTTCTGCGCCCCAAACCTTGATATCGCTACCAATACCATTTTTGTCAGTGATAGGGGTATCAGAAGTGATGGTATCGTTCTTAACAATTTGAACGTCGATGGGCAAGCTGAAAGCAGCAGGATGAACTGGGGGAGTGGGCAAAGTGTGGGAAGGGGTGCCAACAAACGTTTCTCTAGGCAGAACAGGGGTCACTGCTGTTGGAACTGCTGAGGCAGGTAAAGCAACACTAGCAACCAATCCAGCGGTGCCCAGTACTAACAAAGTTCTCATATTCATGTGGATCAACTCCTCGCAAAAGTCTTAATTACAATCGAAAAACAGACAAATTGTCTAGTTTTTGCTTAATCGCTCTCTTATTTCTACACTGTTTTTCGTTTATGGGCTAGACCCTCTTGCCACAAACCTGATAATTCATGCTAAAAAGCCTTACCAATCAACCTGTGCCCGTTCGTGAAGAATTCGTCCATACACGGCATCTGTTTGCTGCGCCAACTTAGCCCAAGCGAATCGGCGATCCAAATCTTCATAGGCATTTTCGGTAAGCCAGTGAGCATACTCTGGATTTCGTAAGATTTCTAAGATCCCCAATGCTAAGGATTGAGAATCATTGGTATAGGTGACCAATCCCGTTGTGCCATGACGAACAATTTCTGGAAATCCCCCTGTATCAGACACTACTACAGGCACACGAGCCGCAAAATTTTCTAATACGACAATGCCAAAGGGTTCATACAAACTGGGAAAAACAGCACAATCCGCAATCACGCGAAACTTGTTTAAGTCCTCGTCAGACATAAAGCCTGTGAAGTAACACTGATGCCAAATACCATTCTCTGCGGCTTGACGTTTGAGGTCAGCAACATTGCCGCTGCCAATCAGAATAAATTTTACCTGATCACCCAACACACGATTCACAGCGGGGACAGCGTTTAACAGGACGGAAACTCCTTTCTCATAGGTCATCCGTCCAACGTAGTACACAATTTTTTCATGATCCCCTGCAAAGGAACGGCGAAATTCCTGTACGTCAAAAGGATGCAGATATCGTTTGCTTTCCAAGTGGATACCGTTGTAGACCACATCCACTTTGTCCCAAGGAACTCCTAGCGCCCGTTCTACCTCCAACCGCATGTAGTTGGTGCAGACAATCACTCGCCACGCTTCATGGGCAAGATCGGCTTCTTTGCGGCTGATATACCGTTGTTGCTCCGAATGAATCCCGTTGCAGCGACCATATTCCGTGGCGTGAATGGTGGCAACGAGGGGAAGTTTAAAGGCACGTTTGAGTGCGATCGCGGCATCTCCTACCAACCAATCATGGGCATGAATCAGGTCAAATGCACCTTCTTCCAACAGCAATTTGCCGCCATGATGCCCCATGCTTTCATTCATGTTGGCAACCCAGTGGAAAAAGTCATGACTGGGAGCCACAGCAACCCGATGAATATGAATACCATCCACAATTTCGTATCGGGGAGCCTGACCAAACTCAATCGTGACCAAATGAACTTCGTGACCCCGCTTTACTATCTCTGGGTAAAGCTCTGCCACGTGTCGAGCAATTCCCCCCACAATCCGAGGCGGAAATTCCCAAGCGAGTATTAGAACCTTCATCACCACCTATCTGGACATTGGACTTATCTTACTTAAATTTCCCTTTCGATTCACTCTCTGTATGGTTTAGTCACATTCACTAGGTTTTAGGGGTCGGGTTTCAGGGGTCGGGTATTGAAAATTCCTCTGCAAGCTGGAACCTGACACCTATCCCCTACTATAGAGTGAGGACTTGAGTACAGGTAATGAGCCAAGTGACCTCTCCAGTTTTGTCTCCACCGCTGCTATTGGCAACGGATGGATCTCCCAGCGCTCAGGTGGCACAGCGATTGATGCGTCTAGTTGCACCTATATTTTTAGGCTATGACGGTGGAGATGGGCAATCGCTATTGACCGCAATGACTGTTTCACCTCGCTCTTCTAGTCGTTCCAAGCGTCTTCTAAGAAAAAAAGTAGCGCTTCCTGGCAGTTCTGAGAATTTCTCGTCAGACACAGCGGCTCAAACGACACAATCAGATGAATTTATTCCTTCCTTAGACAGTCTGACTGCTTTGGTTCGTCCTGATTTTTCAGCAAATTTTTCGTTGGCGCTAGAGGTTCGTCAAGGTAAACCCGCCACAGAGATTCTGAACTACGCTCGAACTATCAACGCTGGGCTGATTGCAGTGGGATATCGGGGTGCTGGAAGTACGCGAGAATTGCTGTTGGGTAGCGTGGCAGCCGCGATCGCGCGTTACGCCCCTTGTAGTGTGCTAATCGCTCGCCCAACTGCATCGCCCAGAGAAGGATTGCATCATGCGATGGTGATGGTGGATGGCTCAGCGGCAGCGAAACAGGCGATCGCGGCGGTTCGGCAACTGATCCCCATTGGCATCCAACGGATTACGCTGGTTCATGTTCAAATCCCGGTCAATTCTAACTATTTGATTGGTCCGTTTGTGTCGCCCAATCCCAGTTGGCAATTGAACCAATCGCTGCAAGATGCCCAACATGAAGCGGGTGAACAAGTGCTTCAGCAGGCAAAAGCTGCCCTTTCCTTACCCCATATCGACGTGCAGACTCGCCTACAATCGGGTGATCCCGGTCCAACGATCTGTCATTTGGCTGAAGAACTCGGTGCAGACTTGCTAATTTTAGGATGCGATCCCCGGCGTAGAACCCTGCGATCGCCGTTACAAGCCTTTCGGAATGCGCGTCGCGGTGAAAATTCACGTCCGGCACTGCGAAATACTCGCCTTAGCATTCCTGAAGATTACGCGATCCACTACGCACCTTGTCCAGTTTTACTGTGTCGGCGATCGCTCCCTTTAGAATAAGAAGTGCATTCTTAGCCCTTCCTTGATCCCCATGACTCATTCCACTGATGTAAAAACTCTGGCAAGTTTGATGGCAGCCGACTTTAGCAATCAAGCACAAGCATTTGAAAATCCTCCTTTTTTTGCCCATATCCGAGTTTGTATTCGCCCTCTCCCGGTAGAGCTACTCTCTGGAGTCAGTTTGTTTCTAGAACAAGCCTACGACTATGCCCTAAATCAACCCTATCGGCTCCGCATTTTGAAGCTCATTGCCCAAGCGGATCACATTGAAATTGAACACTACACCTTGCGAGACGGGCAAGATTTTTTTGGCGCATCCCGTGACCTAAACCGACTACAAACTTTACCCGCTGAGCGGTTAGAGATTATGCCGGGGTGTAATATGCGGGTGGAATGGACGGGACATAGCTTCAAAGGGCAAGTTCAACCCGGCAAAGCCTGCATTGTCCTGCGTGATGGAAAAACGACCTATCTAGATAACGAGTTTGAAATTGACAGTGAAAAATTCATTAGCCACGATCGCGGACGTGATCCCGAAACGGATGAACATGTATGGGGATCGGTAGCAGGTCCCTTTGAGTTTGTGCGGTGGGCGAGTTTTGCAGATGAAGTAAAAGGATAGTCATGTACGATTTGCTGCTGCGCCAGTGTCGCTTATTGCAAGCGGATGGAGTCATTACAGAGGTGGATATTGCGATTCAAAACGGCGTAATTGTAGCGATCGCGCCTCAGCTTCCCACTGCCGCCAAACTCGTCCTGGAGATTCAACATCAACTCGTCAGTCCACCGTTTGTGGAATCCCATATTCACCTAGACTCGGCGCTCACCGTGGGGCAACCCCAGTGGAATCAAAGCGGCACTTTATTTGAAGGCATCGAAATTTGGCGAGAGCGTAAACAAACCCTTTCGCTGGAAGACGTGAAAAACCGGGCGATCGCCACCCTGAAACAACAGGCAATTCAAGGCGTGCTATTCGTTCGCAGCCATGCTGATGTCAGTGAAACCAGTCTGATAGCGTTACAAGCCCTCTTGGAAGTGCGAGATGAAGTCAAAGACTGGATTACCCTACAAGTTGTAGCATTTCCTCAAGATGGCATCTACGGCAATCCTCACAATGAATGCTTGATGGAGCAGGCAATGAAAATGGGTGCCGATGCGGTAGGAGGAATTCCTCATTACGAACTGACCCGTGAAGATGGAGTCAAATCGGTTCATCGCATTTTTGAACTGGCTCAACGGTACGATCGCCTAATTGACATTCACTGCGACGAAATTGACGATGAACAATCCCGTTTTTTGGAAGTGGTTGTCGCCTGTGCCATTCGCAGCGAGATGGGATCACGAGTCACCGCCAGCCACACCACCGCTTTTGGATCTTACAACAACGCCTATGCCTTTAAGCTATTAGGCTCCTTGCGCCGCTCCCCAATTAACTTCATCGCCAATCCTTTGATTAATATCACCCTGCAAGGACGCGCCGATACCTATCCCAAGCGTCGGGGGGTCACCCGCGTCAAGGAACTCTGGCAACAGGGAACGAATGTTAGCTTTGGGCATGATTGCATTCAAGATCCCTGGTATCCCTTGGGTACAGGCAATATGTTGGAGGTCGCCTCTATGGGGCTGCATGTGTGTCAAATGACGGGCAAGGCTGAAATCGATGCCTGCTACAACATGGTCACCTGGAATGGAGCAACTACGCTCAATTTACAAGATAGCTACGGAGTCGAAGTGGGCAAACCTGCTAACCTAATCGTGCTGGATGCCAGAGATCGCTACGATGCTATCCGTTGCCGCGCGATCGCCCAATACGTCATTTCCCAGGGCAAGCTGTTAGCCCATACCGAACTTCCGCGCACTAATTGGCACGGGAAAGAGTGCTGAGAGTGCTGCAAGATGCTTTTAGACTGTGCCTGCGGTCAGGATTTGTGCTGCGGTCAGGGTCAGACTAGGAAATGCGGAAGAGGTGATCTGCCTGTTACCCGTGAACTTCTGTTCTTGGTAGCTCTGTCCACTAAGCGTTAGTATCAGCACTACAGCACGAGATGGGTCAACAATCCAATACTCAGGGATGCCCCGTGCGGCGTACTCTGCCCGTTTTTCGATATAGTCGCGATCGTAGTTATCCGTTCCTGCTTCGCCGGGGGATACCACTTCCACGACTAACGCTGGGGCCGGCATATCGATGGGTAAAAGTGCCTGACTTTGCCCATCGATCGCGGCGGCGGATGCCTCTGAATGAACGATCAAATCAGGTTCCCTAGCGGTTGCTTGGCGACTCGTGACCGCTATTTTGTGCTTATTTGCCAAGCAATAGACAGGAACCCCCAACCCTGCAAACTGTAGAAGCAAGAACATGGCAATCTGGGTATTTAACGTACTTTCTGCACCCATCTCTACCAGTACTCCATCCACAAGTTCATACCGGGTATCGGTGCCATCGTCATAGCTCAAATATTCCTCTAGGGTCATCCGTTGCTGTGTGGCGAGGTTCATGGCGGTTCTCCTTTGCAGCGATGGGGGTTTGCCTGACTTTTCAAAGAACGTACTCAGAAAATGGCTTACGCGCTTGCTTAATTTTACAAGTATCTAGAAGCGCGATCGCGGTTCACCCAGTGCTAGAATTTCATCAACTCAACTTGGTAAACTCATTAATGAGAATCCAGCAAGTTCTTAATCATCAAGGGATTGTGCATACCGATCCAGAAGTTATGAGCGGGGTGCCTGTCTTTGTTGGCACGCGGGTTCCCTTACAAACCTTTTTTGATTACCTCGAAGGTGAATCAGGTTTAGCTGAGTTTCTTGAAGACTTTCCCCACTTAAAAACACAAGCATGACAAGTTTTGGAAGCGATCTCCAAAGCCATGTCGGTGAGCAAGCAAAAAGCGGCTGGGTTGAAGTATGAAACTCAACCTACAAGAGCTGAGAGTTAATTTGCAAAATTGCCTGAATCGCTGATATGTTAACGGTTTTCACGAAATCGTTTTCATCTCGATCATAGCCTTGCCAGTAGTCTATCCAAGGCATTCAGGCTTCTTAAGCTTTACTTTACCACTTAGCTCTAAGATCGCACTTAGAAAAGGATGATCAGAAACTATCCTTGAAATTTACGAAGACTTCTGGCTGCAATCAAAAAATGCACCTTTTTCAGGCAAAATATATGCATCAGATTGAATTTTGATTCTGGCATTATCCCTGACTTTTACAGCATTGTCATAGGATAGTGGCAACTTTGGTTTATCACTTACAATCAATGCGTATCTTTTATTACCTTTCTTAGGTGGGCAGATTTGGGCGTTGAAGCCCTTATTTAGTGCCCGTCCTAATACGTCTCGCCCTAAATCACTCTTTGCCGTATGGGAGCCTGACACAACGAAATATGATTCTTGCGAATAAAGTGTTTCTGCTGCTTGAGCAAAGTTACCACTCTGCTTAGCTTTAGCTTCCTCGCTTATTTCTAAAATCTTTCTTCTAACCCCTTCTAATACTATAGCCTTAACTTTATCTTGAAGAATTGGGTCTTTCGTGATGTTATCGTTAAAGGCTTTATCTTTGGATAAGGTGGCAGCTAGTCCATCTTTTACTAAGTTTTGAAAGGCAACATCTTTCTTATATTGTTCGACCAAAGTTTTTGATACATTACTTGTGACATCTTTAGAAGCTCTCTTCGTAACCTCCTCAGCAATAGTCTTAGTCGCGTCCTCATTGATGGTTTTACTAATACTATTAACAAAGGCAGTAAACGTAGCGAAACCCATTATGGCAAGACCTGCTGTAATAAGCGCCCCAACTTTTTTGACGCGATCAACTAATTCGGTTTGCGCCTTTAAAACCATATCTTCTATAGCATCTTTGCGACGTAGCTCTTCCTTTTCTAACTCTAAGCTTTTGACTTTCTGACGCAGTTCTTCGTTTTCTTTATGAAGGGTCTTAATTGAATCTTCTAGTTCCATGCTTATCGCTCTTTTTCTAAGAAGACACTATTCTTTTAGGTGTTCGCAATCAACTCTGACATCCCAACTTGTATCACCGCACAAGCGCTTATGGTCTAACAATATTATTAAACCGACTTAATCATCCTAACCCTGTCAAATAGGTAGATTAGAATAATTCTGGCATTCTAATTCCCCAATAGGGTATCTCGCATGACGTTGGCATCCTAATACCCCCAAAAACTCACCATTTCGTATGATATCGCCGACATGGAACATTTTTGAGAGAATGTGCGGGTATTTTCAGAGCTATGCTTTAAGCGATCTACTGTTTTATACATAAATAAATAGACCTAGATATCCATCAGTATTGCTTTTGCACACTCTAAACCCTTTTAGCTCAATCCAGTTCGTCGTCTTGTAGGATTTGAAGCTGATGTTGCTGGGTGCGGCGAGAAATTTGGCGATATTTTTTGGGTTCTAGCTTGGGTTCATAGGTTAGATTGCCCCGATGATGATTTTTGAGCTTGAGGTTATTTTCTGCATGACCCTGCCGATCGCAGGCTTGGTGATAGGCGATCGCTTCTTGCAGCATCACCAAATAAATCTCATAGCGCTCCCAGTTTCCTCGCACAACGCAATCTGGCTCATCTTGGTGCAGGCAATCGCTGAATTGGCAAGAGGCATCTGCTAGCCGCTGTCGTGCTTCTGGAAAGTAATTAGCTAAGTCTTGTGGGTGGCAATCGAGGTCGGGCTGGTTAAAGCCGGGAGTATCTGCCAATAGCCCACCTGCTGGCAGGTCAAATAATTCGATATGTCGGGTTGTATGCCGTCCTCGTGCTAGCTTACCCGACACTTCACCGACACGCAGTTTTACCAGAGGAATGAGATAGTTGATCAGGCTGGATTTGCCGACCCCGGATGGACCCGCTACAACGGTAATGCGATCGCTTAGCTGGTTCAACAATGCCATTAAGCCTGTCTGTTGATGCAAGCTAATAAATTTTGGCTGGTAGCCCCATTCTTGGATTCGTTGATCCCACTGGGTTTGTTCCTCTGCACTTACCAAATCAGTTTTGCTAAAGCACAGACAGATGGGTAACTGGCTAGATTCTGCTTTGACCAAAAACCGTGTTAGCTGATGGGGATCAAGGGGCGGTTCTGCCATGGCAAATACCAGCAGAATTTGATCGGCATTCGCAATCGGAGGGCGATCCAATTCAGATTTGCGGGGTAAAACGGCGCTGATTGCACCCCGTCCGCCTTGCCAATCGGGTTCTTCAATTTCTACGCGATCGCCGACCATCACCCGCTGACCCAATTTTTTCAAGCGCGATCGGCGAGTACACAAAAGAGTATCAGGAATAGATTCCAGGTTTCGAGGATCAGGCAGCAGGTTTTCAAGCTGATTCTCTATTTCCTGACTTGCTGCATTCTGCTTAGAATTTAGCTTGACCTGATAGTAGTTTGCCTGAACGGCTAGAACCGTTCCCCAAAGCCCTTCAGACGGAAAACTCGGAGATATTAGTGAATTCTGCAAATCAGAACTCATAGTTCAACTAGGACTATTTGACAAAGGACGGCGAACCTTTAATGCAAAATAGTCTGTTCGATTTTCAACTTGTTCAATCAAGTACCCTTCCATCGCTAGGCTGTCAGGCACTTGCTCAACCGGTTCACCGGGATCAAGCCAAACTTCCAGCAGTGAACCCGGAGCCAATTGCTCCAATCGCAGTTTGGTACGCACAAAATTAATCGGGCAAGGCGTTCCTCGTAAATCCATTTGGGCATCGGGTTGAATCGTCTGGTTCAGGTTGTTCATGACCCAAATACCTTGCCGATAAAGCCTTCAATGCCACCTTTTTCGGTGCGATCGCCCCGAATCTTTGCCAGTTTTTCTAGCAATTCCCGTTCTTCAGGCGCAATCTTAGTGGGGATATCAATGGACACTGCAATCAAATGATCCCCTCGACTCACTGAATTCCCAAGTCTGGGAACTCCCTTTCCCTCAAGCTTCAGCACCGTTCCAGGCTGAATTCCGGCTGGAATCACTAACTCGTGTAACTTATCTTGTCTGTCATCCAAAGTATTTACTTCAACGCGCGATCCTAAAATTGCTTGAATGTAACTAATCTTTAGTTCAGATAGAAGATTAATGCCATCTCGATGAAACTCTGCATCTTCGGCAACAAATAGGTAAACATATAAATCACCCGGAGGTCCATTCCGCATTCCCGAATCGCCCTCTCCAGTAACCCGGAGACGAGTGCCATTGTCTACCCCGGCTGGAATCGTGATTTTTAACTTTTTAGTTTCTTGGCGCTGTCCTCGTCCACCGCAGGTTTCGCATTTTTCTTCTATCATTTGCCCAGAACCATTACAGGTGGGGCAAACGGAAACCTGAGTAAAGCTGCCAAAGGGAGTGCGGGCTGCTCGGCGAACCTGTCCTGCCCCGTTGCAGGTTGAGCAAGTTTTAGGACGAGTTCCCGGTTTTGCACCTGATCCATCACAGGTGTTGCAGCTTTCTAGATGGGCGATGCGAATTTCTTTTTCGCCACCAAAAATAGCATCTCGAAAATCCAACTTCAGATCTAGGCGGAGATCATCGCCACGACTAGGTCCTCGCTTACGAGTACTGGTTTGGGTGCCGCTTGCGCCCCCAAATCCACTAAAAAAGCTCTCAAAAATGTCGGCTGCAAATCCGCCAAAGTCACCAAAATCTTGCGCTCCGGCGGCTCCGGCACTCACGCCTTGTTCGCCATAGCGATCGTACCGAGAGCGCAATTCTGGCTCGGAGAGTACTTCGTATGCCCGATTAATTTCCTTAAAGCGCTCTTCGGCTCCAGGTTCTTTGTTGACATCAGGATGGTACTTTCGCGCTAAACGGCGATAGGCACGCTTAAGTTCCTCTTTGTCTGCTTCGCGAGAAATACCAAGGGTTTCATAGTAATCACCAGCCATAGCACGTTATTTAAGGAGTGGAGGAATTGAGTGTTTTGAGCGTAAGTTTCGGTAAGAATCAAAAGTTGACTAAAGGCAACATTGGTTTAGAACCGAGTTGGATTTTCTTTACATCTGCTTCCCTCTACCTTAGCGAATAAACTTCTAGCTTAAGTAAGAAATTTAGCTTAGGCGATCGCTAATCATAGCGGGATTCTGTTTTTCGCAAACAACTTAATCAACTGCTTCATAGTCTGCGGTCACTGTGGCATCTTCTTCTAAGCTAAATTCGTCATCATGAATAGGGGCGGTGTGAGAGTTTAGGTCGTACTCAACTGTGGCATCTTGTGTGCCCGTATGAGCGAATTCATCAGTAGAAAAAGCGCTGGTTCGTGCGTAAACGGAAGCACCTACGGCTAATAAGGTTTGCTGAAGGGCATCTAACCGCTGTTGCATCTCATCAACCGTAATATTGGGGGTCGCGATCGCAGCTTTTAGCTCCTCAACTCGCTGCTCCCCTTGCACTTTTAGATCCTCAGTAATCCATTCGCTATTGTCTCGCAGCGTCGTTTCATAGCTGTAGAACAGGGTATCTGCCTGATTTTTGAGGTCAACTAGCTTCTTCCGTGCCGAATCATCATCTGCATAGACTTCGGCTTCTTGACGCATCCGTTCAATTTCAGTGTTGCTTAAGCCACCTGTGTTGGAGATTGAAATACTTTGCTCACGACCCGTGCCTTTATCGCGAGCCGAGATTTTAAGGATGCCATTTGCATCGATATCAAAGGCAACTTCTATCTGAGGCACTCCACGAGGAGCGGGTGGAATTCCAGTCAGTTGAAATTTGCCCAAGCTTTTGTTGTCTTTCGCCATGGCGCGCTCTCCCTGAAGCGCGTGGATTTCGACTGAAGTTTGTCCATCGGTTGCTGTAGAAAAAACTTGGGTTTTGCTAGTAGGAACCGTCGTGTTGCGTTCAATGATTTTGGTGAACACTTCACCCAAGGTTTCAATTCCTAGGGAAAGGGGTGTCACATCGAGTAGCAACAAATCTTTAACTTCGCCGCCTAAAACTCCAGCCTGGATTGCGGCACCTAGGGCGACTGCTTCGTCGGGGTTAACCGAGCGATCGGGGGCTTTGTCATTAAAATATTTGCGAATTGCGTCTTGAACTGCCGGAATGCGAGTAGAACCGCCAACTAAGATAATGCGATCGATGTCATTAATGCTTAAGTCTGAATCTTTAATTGCTTGTTCAGTCGGCTGAATGGTGCCTTCAACCAACTGACTGGCAAGTTCCTCAAACTTCGCGCGAGTTAACTCTGTTTCTAAATGCTTAGGACCCGTTTCATCAGCGGTGATGAAAGGTAAATTGATAGAAGTAGTCTTAGTACTAGAAAGCTCAATCTTGGCTTTTTCTGCTGCCTCTCTCAGTCGTTGAAGCGCCATTTTATCAATGGAAAGATCAATGCTTTCTTGCGATTTGAAGTCTTCAACCATCCAGCGAACGATCGCATCGTCAAAGTCATCTCCTCCGAGATGGTTGTTTCCAGAAGTCGCTTTGACTTCAAATACTCCATCTCCCATCTGCAAAATAGAGACATCAAAGGTGCCACCGCCCAAGTCAAAGACCAAAACGCATTGGTCTTGGTCTTGTTTATCCATTCCATAGGCAAGAGCGGCAGCAGTCGGCTCATTGATAATCCGCAGAACTTCCAGCCCAGCAATAGTCCCCGCATCTTTGGTAGCTTGGCGCTGAGCATCACTGAAGTATGCAGGCACCGTAATCACGGCTTGCGTCACCTCTTCACCCAAATAATTTTCTGCGTCCTGCTTAAGCTTCTGCAAAATCATCGCAGAAATTTCTTGGGGCGTATAAGATCTGCCACGAATTTGGACATCCACCGTGTCGTCTTTACCCCGAACACAGTTGTAAGGCACGCGAGATCGCTCTTGTTCAGTTTCATCCCATCGCCGACCAATAAACCGCTTAATGCTAAAGATAGTATTTTCGGCATTCGTAACGGCTTGACGTTTGGCGAGTTGCCCCACCAAACGATCGCCCGCCTTCCCAAACCCCACCATACTTGGGGTGGTTCGTCCGCCCTCGGAGTTAGAAATTACAACAGGCTGACCGCCTTCTAAGACAGCAACACAGCTATTTGTCGTACCTAGGTCGATCCCAATGACTTTTCCCATGGTTGGCGGCAGTAAAGGTACATGCGGTGAATGTGGAAACCGGCTAGTCAGTAAAGCGTACTGGATAATGTCAACGTTAATTGCTTAGCCTTCTATCGCCAAAACCCTTGTGGTTATGACCCAATTAGAGTCAGCGCCCAAAACTCTTAGCTTTCTGAATTATTTTGCTCAGTTTCCTCCGAGAGTATCACGGGTTCCAAAGGAGCAGCAACTTTCACCAGCGCATGGCGCAACACGCGATCGCCAATTAAGTAACCCCGCTGGAGTTCTTCCATCACAATCCCTTCGGGATATTCATCCGTTGCTTGCCGCATCACCGCTTCATGCAGCGTCGGGTCAAATTCCACACCTTGCGCTCGCATTGGTGCAACCCCTACACGCTTTAAGCAATCTACCAGTTGCTTATAAACGCTTTGGTAACTTTTATGAATCGTTGTTTCTGGCTCAGTTTGAGGTTTGATTTGCGATCGCGCTCGTTCAAAATTATCCACAACCGGCAACATCTCAATAATTGTGGAGCATTTTATCTGCTGCTCAAACTCTTCCTTCTCGCGTTGGGTCCGCTTTCGGTAATTATCAAAATCTGCGGCAATTCTCATATACTGCCCGGTGCGGTCTTCAAGTTGAGCCTTCAGTGCCTGAACCTCACCTTGTAGCGCACCAAGCTTTGATAGAAACTCTGCATCTTCAAGCGTTCCACTGACTGCATCCCCTGCTTCCACAACTTCAGCTTCAACCCCTTGTTGATCCACAGAATTAACCTGCTCCCCTCCCAAAGCCGCTGCGTCCTCAGGCGCTACCTCAGCCGAATTAGCTATGGACTTTTCCATTTCCTCTATCTGATTTTCTTCTTCCATCATTGTGGGCTTTCCAATTGCGATGAAGACCTGTGTATTGCGATTATTCCTGATTCTAAATCCTAGCCCATGCGGGAATCCAGCAGACCTAAAAAAGACTCTAGACAAGTCTGCCCCACTGCGTACTGTTTGAACTCATCTAAAGATAAACAAATTTTTGTATAAAGTGCAGTCTCGTTTGATCTAGATAGCGAAATTTTCAATTTCTACACATAACTTTGCTAAATTCTAGTCAAAAGCCATTCAAAAAACTCAGAAATTTTGAGTCGGAGGTCTTGCTCCCATCCAAATAATCACAAAACCTGACGAAAAGCTGATGAGGACAGCAGCAAAAGTTATGATTTGAGAACTAAGATTTGCCAAAATACTAGGTTCTTTGCCTAAAAATTTGGATGGGCTGCTGGCAGTCTATATCATCTGTGTTCTTTGATCGTTCGTATTCGATAGTTTTGGGAATACCTTATAAAGAGTTCATCTTCCATAGGCTATGACTCACTCCTCTTCTCCGCGTCGAGCGCTCGTTGTCCAAAATAACTTTTCACCGTTTGGAAATAAGCTAGTCCAGTCTGGGTATGTCAATGACGACCAGATGAAGCAAGCTCTCGTTGATAGCCGAAAATCTGGCAGATCTTTGCTAGATGTTTTGGAATCTTTGACTGGGCAGCAACTTCCCCCCGATTTAATCCGCCAATACAAAAAGCAACAGCTTTTCGAGTTAAAGATTCTTTATGGAGTCGAGTCACTTGATCCAGAGATTAATCAAATTCCAACGGGACAAATTGGGGATTTAATTGGCACTTTAATTCCGATCGACATGTGTCGCGCCCGGAAATTGATTCCTTTGTCTAAGGGAGAAGAGGGAGAAAAACCCTATATCCTTGTGGCAATGGTGAATCCAGATGATTTGACCGCCCAAGATGATTTGAATCGTGTGCTGCGTCCTAAGGGTTTAGCGCTCCAGCGTTTGGTCATTACTAATGAAGACTATCAACGTCTGATTTCCAGCTACCTGGATGAGCAGGTTGAAAAGCAGAAAAAAATTGAAGAGGAGCAAAAGGTTGACATTGAAGGGGATCTAGAAGGCTTAGGCTATCTGGATCTGCAAGATGTCCAGAATGAAGCGGAAGCAGATTTGAACGTTGCTGATGCGGAAGCTGCTCCGGTGATTGCTCTGGCGAACAAGATTATGATTAAAGCTCTACAGGAAGGGGTATCAGACATTCACATTGAGCCACAGGAAGAGTTTTTAAGGGTGCGCTTTAGGCGGGATGGGGTGCTGCGTGAAGCTTTTGATAAGCCGTTTCCTAAGAAAATCATTCCGGCAGTAACGGCTCGTTTCAAAATCATGGCTGATTTAGATATCGCTGAGCGAAGAGTGCCTCAAGACGGTCGGATTCGTCGTCGCTATGACAATCGCAATATTGACTTTCGGGTGAGTACGCTGCCTAGTAAGCACGGTGAAAAAGTTGTGTTACGGATTTTGGATAATTCCGATACACAATTGGGTCTGGTAAAACTGATTAGCGATCCAGATACGCTGAAAATTGTTCAAGGTATGGTGGCGAAACCGTTTGGGTTGATTTTGGTAACAGGACCTACTGGCTCTGGTAAAACAACGACTCTTTACTCGGCATTGTCTGAGCGGAATGATCCTGGTGTAAATATCAGCACAGCGGAAGATCCAATCGAATATACTCTGGCGGGGTTAACCCAGGTGCAGGTGATTCGCGAGAAAGGCATGGATTTTGCGATGATCCTACGGGCATTTCTGAGACAAGATCCTGATGTGATTTTGGTGGGTGAGACGCGCGATCGCGAAACTGCAAAAGCGGCAATTGAGGCTGCTCTAACTGGTCACCTAGTTTTAACCACGCTCCACACCAATGATGCGGCTGGCGCGATCGCTCGGCTAGATGAAATGGGCGTTGAACCCTTCATGGTTTCTGGTGCCTTACTCGGAGTCGTTGCCCAGCGCTTAGTGCAGAGGGTTTGTAGCGAGTGCCGTATTCCCTACACTCCTAGCCGAGACGAACTAGCTCGATTTGGCTTAACCAGTTCTGGGGATGGTGAACTGACTTTATATAAAGCCAACACGCTGCAACCTCAAGAAGTTCACGAAGCAAGTGCAAAAGGACAGCTTTGCCAGAAATGCCACGGGGTTGGTTATAAAGGGCGCTGCGGTGTCTATGAAGTCATGCGGGTCACCGAGCGAGTTCAAGCCTTGATTAACCAGGGGGCACCCACAAGTACCTTGAAAGAAGTAGCAGTGGAGGAGGGCATGACAACCTTACTAGCCTACAGCTTAAATTTAGTGCGACAAGGAGAAACCACACTCGAAGAAATAGAACGGGTTACTTTCACGGATGCTGGCTTGGAATCAGAACTCAAAACCAAACGCAAGAGTTCCTTGAGTTGCCGCACCTGTAGCGCAGAACTCAAGCAAGAATGGCTAGATTGCCCATACTGCCTCACTCCTCGCTTTCAAGAGTAGCGATGAAAGCTTGATCAGGATTGTGGGTATTCTAGAAACTTGCAATGCCTGATCCATCATCAAACATCGTGTTAAGTTAAACCGCGCGATCGCCAACACCCCTCACAGACAGTCCTGTAGAACATCATTCGCGAGAAGGAGTAGCCTGATGGAATTAATGATTGAAGACTTAATGGAACAGCTAGTCGAAATGGGCGGCTCTGACCTGCACCTCACCGCTGGACTGCCTCCCTACTTTCGTATTAGTGGTCACCTACAACCCATTGGTGATCAAGTCCTTACCGCTGAAGAATGTCAACGCCTCATCTTCAGTATGCTAAATAACACCCAGCGAAAAAACCTTGAACAAAACTGGGAACTAGATTGCTCCTACGGCGTGAGAGGGCTAGCTCGCTTTCGCGTCAACGTTTATAAAGACCGTGGCACCTATGCTGCTTGCCTCCGGGCACTGAGTTCCAAAATTCCTAACTTTGACAAACTAGGGCTTCCTGATGTTGTACGAGAAATGGCAGAAAAGCCAAGAGGACTGATTTTGGTGACTGGTCCAACCGGATCTGGCAAAACGACGACCCTCGCTGCCATGATCGACCTGATCAATCGCACTCGTGCTGAACACATTCTGACGATCGAAGATCCGATCGAATTTGTTTATGAACCGATCAAAAGTTTGATTCACCAGCGTCAACTGGGAGAAGACACCAAAAGTTTTGCAAATGCACTTAAAGCAGCCCTACGGGAAGATCCAGATATCGTGCTAGTGGGGGAGATGCGTGACCTAGAAACTATTTCCCTTGCTATTTCTGCCGCAGAAACAGGTCACCTTGTTTTTGGCACCCTACACACCAGTTCTGCCGCACAAACCGTTGACCGGATTATTGACGTATTTCCTGCTGATAAACAAACCCAGATAAGAGTACAGCTTTCTAACTCTCTCGTTGCTGTTTTTAGCCAAACCTTAGTCCCTAAAAAGAATCCTAAACCCAATGAATATGGTCGAATCATGGCACAGGAGATTATGATCATTACCCCAGCCATTTCTAACCTAATTCGAGAAGGAAAAACGGCTCAAATTTACTCTGCCATCCAAACAGGCGGCAAATTGGGGATGCAAACACTAGAAACTGTGTTGGCAAACCAATACAAACAAAATCTTATTAGTTTTGAAGCCGCAATGTCTAAAACGTCTCGACCCGATGAATTGCAGCGACTCATTGGAAATTCACCTGCTACTGCTCAGGCAGGTGCAGCCCGCCGCTAGTCAAACTATGCCGCTTTGAATTCAATTTCTAAGCGATCTCATGCAAAAGCGGCATAATAGCACTGTAGTTTATACATCCTACTAATCCTTACAGGTACTTAGCTATGCCGACTTTTGTTGCTCGTGTTCAAGACGGTAGCGGCAGCCGAACAGAAAAAATTGTCGCCGAGTCTCTTCGGGAAGCCCGTGCTTCTTTTCGAGAGAGGGGCTTACTCGTTAAAGAACTGAAGCAGCAGGCAGGGCTGTCCTTTAACTTTAGCCTCAAGAGTCTTAGCGATTCAATGGCAAAGGTGACGGTCAAAGATAAGGCGGTGTTCTCACGGCAATTCGCAGCGCTAGTTAACGCGGGCGTGGCAATGGTTAGAGGTTTGGGCGTTTTATCTGAGCAATGTGCAAACCCAAAGTTGAAAAGAGCGCTGTTGGGTGTGAGTTCTGATGTGCAGCAGGGCATCAGCCTTTCGGACTCCATGCGTAAATATCCTGAGTGTTTTGATGATCTGTACGTCGCCATGATTCAGGCGGGAGAAGTTGGCGGAGTTTTGGATGAAGTCCTCAATCGTTTAGCAAAGCTTTTAGAAGATGTAGCTCGGTTGCAGAACCAAATCAAAGCAGCGATGTCTTATCCCGTTACAGTAGGCTCGTTAGCAATTTTGATCTTTTTTGGCATGGTGCGTTTCTTGCTACCCATTTTCGCCACGATTTTTAAGGATATTGGCGTTGAGTTACCAGCCTTTACCCAGGCAATGATGAATATTAGTGGCTTTGTCCAGAATATTTTCAACGTTGCGATGACGATCGCAGTTGTCGTGGGTGTGGTCTATGCTTACAAGCAATACTACAAAACGCGGATTGGCAGAGAAACCGTTGATCGCATGATGTTGAAAGCGCCCTTATTTGGAGACTTAATCCAAAAAAGTGCAACCGCCCGGTTTTGCCGCACATTTGGTGCCCTCACCCGGTCTGGAGTCCCCATTTTGACCTGCTTGGAAATTGTGCGTGATACGGCTGGCAACCAAATCATTGCTAATGCTGTGGATGAAGCTCGCCGTGAAATTCAAACTGGAGGCATGATCAGTATTGCCTTGCAGAAAGAGCAAGTTTTCCCCCTAATGGCAATTCAAATGATTAGCATTGGGGAAGAGACAGGAGAAATCGATAAGATGCTGTCTAAAGTTGCCGACTTTTATGAGGATGAAGTAGAGCAAGCGGTTAAAGCCTTAACCAGCATTATGGAACCCATCATGATTGTGCTGTTGGGAGGAATGGTTGGGTCGATTTTGTTGGCGATGTACTTACCGATGTTCGCCGTGTTTGAGAAGTTGGGCTAGTGGCGATCGCGATTATGATTACTCAAAAAGTTTTCTACGAAGAGGCGCTGGCGGAATATAGCGATGCTACAGCAGCGATCGCCCTTTTAAGGCAATATCGCCCTTATCTGGAAATGATTCCCAGTATGCGCCGTCCCGACGAAAGCCTGATTGCAATTCCCCTACCCATTGTTCGTCTTCGAGGCTCTATCTCACCCTCCAACGCAGCTAATATCGCGGGGCAAGCCGGGGAAACTCTCTGTCTACCGTGCGATATTGCCATTTTGATGTGTGATCCAGAGTGGAAGATCAAGACAGGGGTAGAAATCTTTGTGTTTATCCATCGCCCAGACGAAGACTTTTCCGATCTGTTGGGGCGCTGGAGACATACCCAGGTTCATTTAAGCCGTGGTTATGAGTGGGACATGCCCTTTCGCTATCGTCATATTTTGAGCGAAGGAGCAGACAGTACCTACCCACTGTTTGTGATTTTTGAAGAAACCCCAGAGCGAATTAAGCGAGGCTTAAAGGGATCTTATCTACCGTTTGTTACCCGTCGCCTTCCTGAAGCGGCGATCGCAGAAGAGCCATTAGAACTTTCGCAAACAGAAGCCCTGTGGATGGATGAGCAAGACACCTTGCATGATTAAAGCAAATTGTCATTGCTATCACCAGACAACCAAAGAAATTGTTTAAGCTATCTATTGATTCATTAGATCTCTTGCAAAAGTGGCAAATTAGGAGGTTCAAACTATTAGAAACTCGTGCCAAAAATCGACTTATGCAAGAAGTCTATTATCAGCGTCAGGGTCAGAAGATCGGGAATCAGCGCTAAAAGGTTCTGGCCAAGCCTTTGTTTCTTCCAAAGAAGGTCGTTCTGTTTCATCCTCTAGGGGTAGGGTGAGAGGCTCAGCAGAGCTTGTCTGTTCCCACAATTTCTTAGTCTGCTCAAAAAGTGGCTTTAAGTTTGTCAATACTCCAGTGGCTGATTGATAGCGGTCGGTGTGATTGTAGCGCACCATCTTATCTAGGATTTCAGCAAGGGCGTGGCTCACTTGAACATGCTCTCTCCAACGAAATTCATTAGTCTCAGGATCTCGCGTCTGATTCAACTCCCTGGCAGACATTCCAGTCAGCGCCAAGATGCCAACAATGCCAACTGAATAAATATCACTGCTAAAGCGCGGCTGTCCAAGGGCTTGTTCAGGTGCCATAAATCCATCAGTCCCAATTGCAACCGTCAATCTATTAACAGAATTATCAGATTGAGTATCGTTCGTCTGCTCAAGTTGTTGAGCAATTTCTCTGACTGCGCCAAAGTCGATCAAAACGAGTCTACCGTCTGATTGCCGCCGAATAACGTTGGCAGGTTTGATATCTCGATGAATCACATCGTACCCATGAATAAACTCTAAAACTTGCAGCAGATCTTGCAGGATATAAATAACTTTGCGTTCGGGTAGTCGCCCTGATGAAAATTTTCCAAACAGTTCTTTGTGAAGGGAGTTGCCCTCAATAAATTCCTGCACGAGGTAAAGTTGGTCTTCTCGATAGGCTAGTAGCTGCGGAATCTGGTCGTGTTTCCCCAGTAATTCAAGCGTTCTAGCTTCTCGTGCAAATAATGTTTCTGCCACTTCTAGCGCTTTAGGTCTTGTGTTGACGGGGCGTAACTGTTTAACCACACACAGCGGGCTACCCGGTCGTTGAGTATCTCGTGCTTTATAAGTTTTACCAAATCCGCCAGAGCCAAGTTCTTCTAACACTTCATACCGTCCATCTAGCCTTCTACCAATGATGTCTTGGTTTTGCTCATGAATGAAAGCTCCTAAGTCCCTGTCTCCAGTATCATGAATAAAATTTTGCACATCTGGAGATGCACTGTGGAGTTGAGCAGCACGGTGAAGTTTCAGTTCTTTAATTCTTAGACCTGAAACGAAATAAGAGGCTCCGCTGAGGACGATCGCCATGACTGGCATTGCGGTCGGTAAAATCAACCGTCCAGCTACAAACACGCTATAGCTGATACTGACCCAGCCTAACGCTAAGGCGATCGCGATCCCAAAACGGAGGAGGGGACTAATCTGACGATTACGGCTTTGCACATAGCCTGCAAATAACACCAATAGTGCTACAAACACACCTTGGGCTGGCAGACTGGGGATCGCTGCTGAGATGGAGCGGTTTTCCAGTAGCGTGGCGATCGCATTGGCGTTGATCTCTACACCTGGCATTTTGCCAAAGGGCGTAAAGTGAGCGTCTTGATAAGATGCTGCTGTTGGACCAATTAAAACAATTTTCCCTTCAAAAGTTTTTTTACGGCGGTGATTTTCCCAAGTTTCCGGATCTAGCACTTCCCAAAAGGGAATCTGAGTGAAGGTTTCTGCGGGTCCATAGAAAAATATATTCTCGCCCTTCGGTGGCTGATAAGTTATCTTGCTGGCATTCAAGACTGCATGAGAAAATGCTGGATACTGACTTGCCATTTGCTCAAAGTTTTTTGCAATTTGAACGTTACCTGCCTGTAATGAGTTGAGTATGACTCGTCGAGGATACTCACTAGCAAACATACGAATTTCATCATCTGCTGCTTCAGTCAGGTAATTAATCGATCCAAGTGACCCAGGTTGCGTTTGAAACATTTCCTGAGGAAGCTTAATTTGAATCTGATAGATTGATCCTGTTTTTGGTATGCTCTCTGCATACTCAAGGGCTAGGGCAATGCGTCCAGCATATCGCTGCAAGGTTTTTTGAAATCGCAGATCCTCTTGGGGATAACTACTGGGCAGATCAAAAATCAGATCTACCCCAACAGATTTTGCGCCAGCACTCATCACACGATCAATTGCTTGAGCGTAAGCTGACCGTTTCCAGGGAGAAGTGGTTAATGGTTCCAAATAGGCGTACTTTTTCGGATCTGCTGCATAGAAGTTTTTTGCCTGAGAATTAGAAGCTTCATCCATTGCGAGGATGATGACTTCATTAGGCGGAGCAACGGCACCACGAATGTTAAAAAACTGAGATTGCACTTGGCGTTCGAGTCGCTGTGACGTTGGGTCGATCGCCATTGATAAACCCGCAGTCACGGCGCAGATCGTCAGCAGTCCGTGCCCCATATTGGAGGCATCCCAAATCTTAATTTGCCGCCATGTAGTCATGCGTTTGCGGACAAAATTTTGCAAAGAACGTAAACTAAGCCCTGGCGGGTCAGCAATCAGCGTTTTTGCTTGGGGGTGTGATGATTCTTGCGCCATGATTAAAACTTACGCGAAAAGCTGCCATGCTCAAAATTCAAAAACGCTGGAAAGTGATGTCAGTGTGGCGATCGCTGCCATAATTAACCGAATTCCAGTAAGTTGCCGTCCCTCACCCCTGCCATGAAGCCTACACTATTGAAGCTGATTTACAGACGGCTAGCTAGTTTTTCTCATCACTTCTTCAAAGTAGCAAGCAGGATATTCAGATTAGGACGTTACTGGATTCCCTTCGGTTTCATCAGGAATTTTTTTATTTTTGCGATCGCAACACACTTCTCTAAATTAAATCGGTAGAATCTGTAGTAATCATTGAAAACTTCCTCAATTGAAAGGGATCAATCTATTTTTACAAACCAAGCTAAGTTCAATTCGTTACAAGCTAAGTTTAATTCGTTAAGAAAATAATTTCACGTTAGATTTTATGGAATAAGTATTACTGGATGAGTGACTGGTAACTAAAGACACTTTGATTATGTGCCTCCTAGCTCTTGAAGCGTGATTTCCTCATAGATTTTATTTAGTTACAAAGCACACATTTTCTAGTTTTCACAGGTATAAGTTGACTTTACAAGCCCCTATTGGGCAATTCTAGCTACTCTAAATTAACTTGTTACAATTAGTTATTAAAATATTTAACTTCTAGGTTTTGATTCTTTATGCAGTATTCGATGAACCGTCTTTCTATTTTTGTAGACGGCAACAATATGTTCTATGCTCAGCAAAAGAATGGGTGGTTCTTTGATCCAAAGCGCGTTTTAGAATATTTTACTCGTGAAGCTGACACTGTTCTAATTAATGCATTTTGGTATACAGGACTTAAAGATTTGCAAGATCAACGAGGGTTTCGCGATGCCCTAATTAGCCTGGGTTATACCGTTAGAACCAAGATTTTGAAAGAATACTACGACGATAATTCGGGGCGCTACTCGCAAAAAGCAAACCTGGATATTGAAATTGTGGTGGATATGTTTAATACGGTCGATCAATACGATCGCGTGATTTTATTCAGTGGCGATGGCGACTTTGAGCGGGCGATCGAATTACTTCGGGGCAAAAGCACACACATCATCGTAGTTTCCACTGAAGGAATGATTGCCCGTGAACTTCGTAACGCGACTGATCACTACATTGATTTAAACGACATTCGCAAAGAAATCGAAAAAACTGATTACTAAAAAAAATTTTTTGTCTACCTTATAGGTCTAAAAACAGATACAAAAGCACGAGATATTAAAGCAAATGACTAACTCTTAACCATCAAAAATACTAAGAGAAATTTCTAATTTATTGAAAATGTGATAAAACCCTTGAATTATTGCCAACCCGTTTAAAACAAGCGGTAGGCTAGTAGTCAGAACAATTGTTTTGTATAGGATTCTTGTTTAACTTATGAACACTCCGTCTCAGCCCGACCGGATTATCATCTTTGACACCACACTTCGGGATGGCGAACAGTCTCCCGGTGCAACGCTCAACGTGGACGAAAAGCTGGCGATCGCACGGCAACTGGCGCGACTGGGTGTGGATGTGATTGAAGCAGGATTTCCTTACTCCAGCCCTGGCGACTTTGAAGCCGTTCAAAAAATTGCTCAAACGGTTGGCACTTCGGATGGTCCGATTATTTGCGGGTTGGCACGTGCCAATCGACCTGATATCAAAGCGGCGGCTGAAGCACTAAAACCTGCTGCCCATAAACGAATTCACACGTTTATCTCTACGTCAGACATTCACCTCGAATATCAGTTAAAGAAGACACGAGCGGAAGTGTTGGCGATCGCCGAAGAAATGGTCGCTTATGCAAAATCGTTCGTGACCGATGTGGAGTTCTCACCGATGGATGCGGCGCGGTCTGATCCAGGATTTTTATATCAGGTGCTAGAACGAGCGATCGCAGTTGGCGCAACGACGATCAACATCCCCGATACGGTCGGCTATATGACACCGAGCGAGTTTGGAGATATGATTCGCGGCATCAAAGAAAATGTGCCCAATGTCGATCAGGCAATTATTTCAGTTCATGGTCACAACGATTTAGGGCTAGCTGTTGCTTGCTTTTTAGAAGCGGTGAAAAACGGTGCCCGCCAATTGGAATGCACCATTAACGGCATTGGCGAACGGGCGGGAAATGCCGCCTTGGAAGAATTGGTCATGGCGCTGCATGTCCGGCGGCAGTACTTTAACCCGTTCTTGGGTCGTCCCGTCGCTTCAGAAGAACCGCTGACGAAAGTTGACACGCGCCAACTCTACAAAACCTCCCGGCTAGTTTCTACACTGACCGGAATGCTAGTGCAGCCGAATAAGGCGATCGTCGGTGCCAATGCCTTCGCTCATGAATCCGGCATTCACCAAGATGGCGTGTTGAAAAACAAGCTGACCTACGAGATTATGGATGCTCAGTCGATTGGCTTAACCGATAACCAAATTGTGTTGGGTAAATTGTCAGGTCGTAATGCCTTCCGCACTCGGCTGAAAGAATTGGGTTTTGAGTTAGGCGACAATGAGCTAAATAAGGCGTTTATTCGCTTCAAAGAACTAGCCGATAAAAAGAAAGAAGTCACCGATTGGGATCTTGAATCGATTGCCAATGACGAAGTGCAACAAATTCCTGAACTGTTCCGATTAGAAATGGTGCAGGTATCTTGTGGTGATCATGCCTGTCCTACAGCAACCGTGACCCTAAGAACGCCTGATGGTCAAGAGCGAACGGATGCTGCGATCGGAACGGGACCAGTGGATGCCATTTATAAGGCAATTAATCGCGTGGTGACGGTGCCGAATGAATTGATTGAGTTTTCGGTGCAATCGGTGACTGCCGGAATTGATGCGATCGGGGAAGTGACGATTCGCCTGCGGAATGGCGATCGCATTTTCTCTGGTCACTCTGCCAACACCGATATTGTGGTTGCCTCCGCCCAAGCTTATGTCAATGCACTCAATCGGTTATTCGCCGCCTTGCAACAGGAAGCACCGATTTCGGCTCAAAAAAGCGAAATTTTTGTAGAGTCGTTAACAGTTTCAGAAGCAACCCCAGTGCAGAGCTAGTTCAAGTTTCACAGTGAGCATTTAGATGTAGACATAGAGATGTTCACTGTGATTCACAAAACGCGATGGAAAAATTGACCCGTTGTGGGCAAAGGTTGAAATAGATGGGAGATCCAATCGAGCAGTTCAAGCGCTTACCTTGGCGATCTCTGGCTCAAGCTGCCATTGTGGTGGTTTTGTTTGTGACACTGTTGGAGTTTGGTATCGCGTTTGGGTTGCAATTTCCTCAGGTCAGTGCTGCCTTACAGCTATTGTTTAATCCGCCGTTGGGCTTGCTGACGGAATGTGCGATCGCCTTTGGTTTAGGGGTGCTGTCGGTGATTGCCCTAGAGCGCATCGATCGCTCCAGTATTCGCGCGGGCAGTCTATGGGGATTGGTGCTTTGCGTCATAGTTGCCTTTTTGATTAAAGGCTGGTTGCCAATTGGCAATACCTTGTTTCGAGTGGAACAACTTGAGTTGGGTGGGTTAATAGTTGGTGTGTTTTGGCAAGGTCGTCCCTATTGGCGATCGTTCAAACAATGGTAAACGCTTTAAGGTGAGCCTTCGTCTGGCTGCTCAAAGGCATTCACCAAGCGTTCTAAGTGATTCGTCAGCCGATCTAACCGTTTCAGCGATTCTTCTTGCACTTCAGCCAACGTTTGCACCGTATCACTCAGGGCAAAAATCTGGTAGCCTTGCTGCTGCACTTGATTTGCCAAGGAATCGACCCGCTCTGATAATCGATCAACGGTTTCTGCGGTCGCCAAAACGGCTTCACCAATTTGCTGCACGATCGCCTCTAACTGACCTTCTTGCTCGTCCACCTCACACTCTCGCTGCTAAAACAATTGACCTAATACGCACAGGCGAAAACCACATATCTCGTTCAGGCTGCTTACTTGGGGTCAATTTTGGCAAGAATTGTATTTTTGTAGTAGTGCAAAACGATTTGTTGATAGCCAATTCCTTGCTGCGCCAAATTGTGCGCGCCCCATTGGCTCATCCCCAGCCCGTGACCATAGCCCCCACCTCTAACTTTAAAGGTGGCGATCGCCTGTTGTTTCCCTTTTCCAGTTGCCTCATCATATGCTGGCTGAACTGTAAATTTTGTGCTTTTCAGATCTAGAGCATTTCGTAAAGCGTCTCCGGTCATCGTGCGAGTCCCTCCATCGCCGACAATTCGCATGATTTTCACCCGTCCATAGGGTGTAGTCTTCTCCGGCTCCATTGAAATAATATTGCCGACTCCGGTAATCCGGGCACTCAACTCGCTCCGAGAAAAGGTTTTCACCCATGCAAATTCTGGAGAACCTTGGTCGTAATCTGGAACGGCTTTGAGGTAAGGCAAGGGGCGCGTCCAAACATTTTCAACGTTTTCGGTATGCCCACCCGATGCCGAATGAAACACCGCCTCAATAATTTTTCCCTGATGAATAAGTACCTGCCCTGCTGTAGCATTCACTGCTGCTTGCGTAGAAGCCGCTTCGTCTAAAATGCCTTTATACACTTGCCATCCAGTCGTATCACCGACATCATATAAGCGATTTGCGGTGCTTTGCCGTTGATATAACGCATAAGAGCGGGCAACCACTGCTTGGGCTTTTAAAGCTTCGATTGGCCAAGAGGGAAACATTTCTCCGCCCAAAACGCTGTAAAGATATTGCTCTAAATCTACATAGTTGACTGCGGTTAGCCCTTTAGCCGTGGGAATGACACGGGTTCTGCCGCGATACCAGCGATCGCCAATAAATACATAGCCACCCCCGGTTGGCTCAATCCAAATTTGGGTTGATTGCCAGCGATCTACTTTAACCTTGCCATTTTGGGGTTGAGCAATAAAGGCATTCATCGCCGCAATTTCGCCCAGATCCCGCCCAGCACTATCCCGTACCAGTGCCCGTGTGGAACTGCCCACCGTCACTTGGGGCACCGATTCTTCAACGCCAACCCGCATCTCAACGCTGGCTTGGGCAGGAGTGGCGATCGCCACACAGCACACCACAGAAAACCACCAGGTTTGCTTGCCAAACTGAATCAGAGAGTCCTTGTAAAATAGAAAAGTTTGGGGGAAACCTTTTAGATGCATTTTTTGAATTCTCCTCTTATCCTATGAATTGGCTGATTGGGTTTTAACTGTTAACACTCAACAACAGGCTGCAAACGCACAATCAACGTTGTCTAAAAAATGTGGTTTGGTGATTTGTTATGGGGTTTAAATGAAATTCAACCCAACACTCTCATTCAGACTTTTTTACCCAGTCTTTATGGCAACGTTGCTTAATGTAGCTCAATTTCTTTACACAGGAGCCTCTTCCTTCACCGGAAGATTTGACTATTAGTAGTAAGTGGGACTAGGCTAATTCACTAAATGTACGGTGTCATTTCAAAAATATTAGTTGAAGCCATCCCATTTAGCGTTCCAAAAAGCTTTGTGAAATTTCTTGAAGCTTTTAAGGACATCCCATTATGATTTCCTGATTCAATCCAATGACAAGACGCAAATTAACCTAATTTGCTCCCAAACATTGCAAAAATGTCACTATGGGTTAGGTCGGCATTGAATTAGGAATGATGCTTAGTGCAGATTACTTTTCTTGGAACCAGTTCTGGAGTGCCGACACGCAGCCGCAACGTGTCAAGTGTTGCCTTGCGTTTGCCGCAACGGGCAGAATTGTGGCTGTTTGACTGTGGTGAAGGCACTCAGCATCAGGTGCTTCGCAGTGAGCTAAAAGTCAGCCAATTGACCCGCATTTTTGTCACCCACATGCATGGTGATCATATCTTTGGATTGATGGGTCTGTTGGCAAGCTGCGGTTTAGCTGGAAATGTGGAACATGTTGATATCTATGGTCCGCCCGATCTAGAGGAATACCTCAAGGCTTGCCGCCGCTATTCCCAAACTCACTTTTCTTATCCAGTTAAGGTGCATACCGTCAGTCCTGGCGTGGTTTATGAAGATGCCGCGTATACGGTTAGTTGCCAATTACTGAAGCATCGGGTGCCTGCTTTTGGCTATCGGGTGACCGAAAAAGACCAGACGGGGCATTTTGATGTTGCAAAGGCAGCGGCACTAGGTATTCCATCGGGTCCGCTGTACGGCAAACTGAAGCGGGGAGACCAGATTGTGCTGCCCGATGGTAGACGAGTCAATGGGGCAGATTTGTGTGGACCGACGCAGATCGGGCGGAAGTTGGTGTATTGCACGGACACGGTTTTTTGTGAATCCGCGATCGCGTTGGCGCAAGATGCGGATGTGCTGATCCATGAGGCAACCTTTGCCCATCAAGATGCTGAGCTTGCGTATCAGCGCTTGCATTCCACTTCCACCATGGCGGCACAGGTGGCTTTGGCAGCCCAAGTACAGCAGTTGATTATTACCCACCTCAGTCCCCGTTACGCTCCGGGTAATGCGATTGAGCCGAGGGATCTGCTGATGGAAGCGCGATCTATTTTTCCAAACACAGAGATGGCGGCAGACTTTTTGACAGTCAACATTCCTCGGCGAGAAGCTGCGCTGGTGTCGGCAGGAAAAAGTTAGGCATGACACGCGGGTAGGAGTAGGGCGATCGCTGAGCCATCCACACCTGAAGATAGGCAGAATCCTTCCGCCTATCCTCCCAAATGGCATATTGTACGGAAAGATTCCGTCTATCTACCTGATTAGGGATGTTATGCAGAAACTATCTGCCTATTCACACATTTTGGGGTGTTATGTGGAAAGTTTCTCTCTCTAATAACTCAAGTTGCTAGTTAGAAGCGGCAGCAGGCGCAAAACAAATAAAATCTCTC
>QBMH01000002.1 GCA_003249025.1 Leptolyngbya sp.
AGGTGATGGTTTGGCGGGGTGGCATTTATTTTGAGTGAAAAAATGAGGAATGACAAAAGATGGGGGTGGGAGTAGGGCTAATAGCAAACAGAACGCCGCCCGTACTGCTCGTCAGATTGGCAGGCAACCCAGAGACCCCAACATCTATCGGTTCTCCTTTTGAACGAAAGCTAGAGTCAAACCAACTCACAGGGATTGTAATCTTTTCAGGTTGTTGCAGAGCAGTTGCAATGTCTTTGAGCGAGTGAGCGAACCACCAATCTTTTTTGTCAGAAATGTCGAGGGGAATCTCTGCGCCAGCATATTGCAAGGGTGGAGTGGTTCCTCTTGCCGTGAAGTACTGGTTGACGACTGCAATGGCATTCACTAGAGATCGATAGAAAGAAGTAGAGGAGTAATCTCTAAAATCAATTATGGCGGTATCACCCCTGGTTTTGCTTTTAATAAAGTTTGTGAAATTAAGAGTTGCTGAGTCTAAGCTCCAGCAGGGCGATTCTCTAGATGGAAGCCAAAGATAATTCATGACGTTCATGTAGCCAATAGCGCCCCTAGAAAGGCGTTCAACTGATCCAATCGCCTTAGTACCAGAGCTGTCCATTCTGATAGTCGTCCAATTGTCCGCAGTATTTATTTGTCCAGGGTCACTCAGTTCAACAAACTGCTGGCGTTGAAGCACACCAGGCAAAAGAAATACGTAGTTGTAGACAGGGATGCTGCTAGAGCTGGGGGCGCTCCAATTGCCTGAGCTATCCAGCAATCCATAGCTGGGATCGCTACTGGTAGGCAAAGCTGAATCTGAAGTCACCAGTTGCCCATCTAGAACCGCAACTGCACGCTGCCCGAAACTAAAGTATCGAGGGTTTATATTCCAATACACCCAAAAGCCGTAGCCGAGACAGACGTTGGGCTTATCTAAAAGATTAAGCTGATAGTCCAGGTTGATCGTCGCCGTCGTGTCGATCGCGGCTCCTGCCACATCACTACTGCCACCATCCACCGAATATTTATAGACTCTCCAGCCGCCTGAAATCTTGAGCAGAACATTGACGATCGCTTTCTTGCCGCCCAGATTATCGATTTTCAGCAACTCGATTGGGCAAGCTGAGGCACTAGCGCCCGTGAACTCGGCTACAAAAACCGGGCGCGGCTGATGTCCTCCGATCAAGACCTTGTAGGTGTCCGTCCCCGCCGCTGGGGTTGCCGCAAATCGGAGCAAAAAGACGTACTTGATATCGCCGTCAAATTTATCCTTTTTGTCCTTCCGCTTGCCAGTTCGCTCAATGTCGCGCTTTGTCCTGCCCTCTCCCTCACCGCTGCTGTCGTCGTTGCAAAATGCAGCGAACTTTTCACTGTTGCCAATCCGCAGCAAAATTGCCTCGTCTCCACCGTTGAACTTCGTCACGGCAAACGCTTTGAGAATATTTTCGCCCTGGTAGGTGATCGGCTTGCCCTCGCTATCGCGTGGGCTGAAATCCTTACCCGTGACGAACACGTCGGAATTTTGCCCCTGGTACTTGGTCGGGAAGATGCCCTTGCCATACAGGCTCATGCGCCTGCGATTGGCGAACAGTTTCTCTAGCCGACTCAAAATTTCTTCCGGGGTGTCCGCCATCAGCTCACGTCTCGCTTTTTGCGATCGGGCTTGGGCAGCAGGTCAAACGTCACCTCTTTCGATTCCAAAACCAGTCTCACCTTGCGACCGCCCGATCTAAAAAACACAGGCTTGGCATTCTCCGTCAGCAGCTTTGACAACTGCCGCAACAGATCCTCTTGAGTCAGTTTCTTTGGTTTTTTCTCCGCCATTAGGCATTCCCCCGTGAAGCGGTCTGTACCAGTGTGCCCGAATCGATATCGGTGGTGCGAGTGGCAGCGCTGGGTGATTTTGCCACCTTCACTTTCGCGGCGCGGGTGATTTGCAAGGGCGGCAGCTCCACCTCGTAGACGAGGCTGAGTTCCACCGGGGAGGGTTGCAAAGTGCCCGGTGCCAGAATCGTGCGCCGTTGATTCATGCCGACGATGCGCCAATAGCCATGTCCCTCTAAGGGAATGCGATCGCCCGGTCGTCCCCGAAAGGTAGAGGGCACCGTAATCGATAGGCTGCGAGTGTCGCGGTAATTGGCGATCGCGTACTCGGTTTGAATGCCGACCAATGCCTCGGCGTAAGTTCGGGCATAGTCGAAGGTGACGGTATCGCCCAGAATCGCCGGATCAGTGACAGTGGTGGTGGAAATCTGATATTCAAACGTATCGCGATCGTCGTCCTTCAGTTCCCCCGGTTCAATCTTCTCGTACTTGGGTTGCTTGCGGGTGTGTTCGCCTGGTCGCCCTTTGCTGGCGGTTTCCGTCCGCTCCTTCGCCCCCGTGACGAACCCGCTATCCTTTTGAGTCTGGGTTTTCTCAAAGCTCCAAAATTGTTCACCCAAAACGATCAGCTTCTTTTCATATTCCTTATCTTCCCCTGTGATCAAGTCCGCGCGCGGGTCGCTGGGCTTGTTGAACGGGTGGGGCAGTCGGGCAAACCCGGTTTTGCGAACCGATTCAAAATTGCAAAATTCGGGATCTGCCCAGCCGGGGACGGGCACCTTCTGTTTAATTTGCAGATGGGGCACGCCATTGATGTCCGTCCGTCCCGTCACTTCCCCCGACAGCCGCGCATTGTTGAGACTGCCATCGCTGTTGAATTCGGGCACCGTGACCACATACTCCTCAGTCGGCTGCGGCTCCACATCGTCGTAGAAGGCACGGAACAGCGATCGCCCAAAAAAGGTACGCTCATGCAGTGGCAACGGGAAATAGTTGAAAGCATCCAGCAAGATCCGGTAGCCGGAAATCGTATCCGCATCCAGCCCATTCGCCACTGCTGAATACCACAGGAAGTAGGTTTGCAGGCTTTCCATAGAGCCATCACTACTGGCATCTTCCTTGCGAAAGCGAGTCAGCCGGAACCCGCCCGTAGAAATCGTATCCAGATAGCCCGTGTCCTGGTTATAGAGATAGGTCGTGGTCGTTTGTTCAATCATCCGCCAATAGTCTCTAGGGCTATTGATCGGGGTCGGTTGCCAGGTTTCCTTCCCGTCTATCAGGGTGCCATAGTACAAATCGGTATAGCCGATATAGGCGAAGCCGTAGCGGGTCAGGGTTTCGCTGACCGTTGTGCCATCCTCCGTCACCGTGGCGGTCTGTTCACGGGTGGGTCCGCCATTATCGAAGGCGAGACTCAGATCCTTGATCTGGACAAATTCACTAGGACAACCCAGGAAGGGAGAGCCGACGACAAACCGTTCCAGTTTGGGTGGCTTCAGTCGCCAGCGGGGGGGTGAATCTTGCAGCGATCGCCCTTGGGTGTCCTCCAAAAAAGTTGAGACCAGCGGCACCGCATTGCCCCACTCCAGCCGCGCATTTTCATAGTCGAAGGCGCGGGGGTAAGCGTTGACCTGGATATCCAACGCCTCATCAAATAAATCTGGGAAGCCGATCGCGTGAGTGGGTACGGCATTCAGGGGCACCGCTCGGATACTGTCCGGGTAGCTATAGTCGGCGAAACAGCCATTGTGTCGCAGGTTGCCTTCAAACACTTCCGAGAGAGAAATGATGGAGTCTTGCCCCTGCTCAGTGGGAGCCTGCACGAAAGTCGGGGCAATTGAAACTGTAGTGCCTAACTTTTGCCCGATCGCACTCACCGACGTATTGCCGTAAATCGTGCGACTTCCCCCCAGCGCCCCGCCATTGCGGATGACGACCTGCTCTTCTAAAACACCCTCCCATTTGCCGCGCAGTGAAACCGACACCCCTGCTTCTAAGGTGATGTCGTCTAGATATTCTTGTGAGACGAAATCTAGATCGCCCCGCATAAAGGCAGCAAGAGCCGCTTCGATGTTGGCTGTCCCCGAAGGCGATCTCTTGACGATTTGCAACCCGCTGACTTGGAACCCTACGCCGAATAAATCCAACTGGGTCACGTTGGGCACAAGCTCTGCCATCAACGCATCGGCAGTTGCCCAATCGCACAATAGCTCAAACCTGCCGCTCGGTTGTCCTTCCCAATCCAGCGACCATTCGACTACTCCCTTGAGTTCGTAGCGGCTGAAAATGTCGGGCAGTCCGGCAACATCGGTGATCAGTTGCTCGGTCAACACCGCCTGCGGATTGAGCGTGATCAGTTGGAGCGATCGCCCTGCGGTGAAGCTAACCAGCGGTCGAATTTCGAGCGTCTGTACCAGGGAGTGATAGACAAACTCACCGGGTTGGATATCCGACGAGTTCACCGCTGGGCGATAACTCTGGGAATCGTACAAAACAAACTGGATGGTTTCCGTGGCGGCAACGGTGAAGCTTTGCAGCGCCATCGATGTCGAGGGGATAGCGATCGGGGTGGTGAGGTTGACCGGGGCGATCGCGTTGAGCTGGATATCCGCGCAGGGAGTGGCGGTGGTGGCGACCACCGAGAGCGCCAGGGGGTTGTCGCCGTAATCAATTAAGCCGAGTGGAAGGACAATCATACCGCCCTCGCGATTTGCTCTTGAAACCGGAAGGTGAAGCCAGCGTAGGCATAGGTCGGGTTAATGCCGATCAGACCCTTGATTAATTTTGGCTCCAGCAGAACCCCCTGACGAGGGGTCAAGGGTTCCGTACTCGCCGCAATGCCAGCCGCATAGTCTGCCCGTTCCGGTCGCACCCAATCTTTAATCAACAGCGGCGTGTAGGGGTTGCCAGCGGATAGGGAGGCAAGATGTTCAATCAGATAGTACAGCCCGGTCTTACCGTCTGGAATGGTGAACGTGTACCCGCGAATCACCCGCCTTGCACCCTGATAGTACAGCCGGGTGAAGGTGGGGGTCATGCCCACTTCCCCTAAAAAGGTATCGTTGATTTCGGCATTATCGGGCAGAATGGGTAAGCAAAAATAGCCGTCACTATCGAACCAGGTGGATGGCACCCCATAGAGCGATCGCACCTCTACGGGGGTGAATATTCCAAATCTTTTTAGCCTGCCAAAACTGGGCACTCCGTCACCTCATTAATCGATTTGATTGACCGTGATCCACATCCGATCGCCCTTAGCATTGAGCGCTTGTAATAGGGGCACCACAATTTTTTTCAGGTCGCCATTATGCGATCGCACACATCCGAGAGTGGGAACCAACTGCTGTTGATCCGCCAACGGATCGGGCGCTGCCGAGCCGCCGCCATGCCAGCAAATACCGCCCCGGTTATAGCGGGTTTCCTGGTTTTCCTGTTCAACCAGGTCGATGCAATTTTGACCGTAGGCGCTCCAGATTTGATTCGACTCACCCGGCTGAGTCACGAACAACTCACCCGCTAGATATAAGCCCGGTGGGGTATCGCCATTTCGCACACTCCACCGAGCGCCTTCGATGCCTTTGCATAATGCCGGAATCTTCCAGAGCAGCTTCCCGGTTGCATCGTAGGCTTTTGCCTCGCCAATATATTTGCTTTCCCAGTCATTGATAATCACGTGGATATCGCCGGGTTTGAGTTTAGGTTTTAGTGTCTTTTCCATTTTTGCCTCCATTCCAGTGGTTTCAAAAGTCCGTCAAGAGCCTCGTACACTTCATCTCGCACACTTGCCCCGCTCTCGGATGAGGCGCGATCGGGCAAGCCAGAAAAATGATTGTTAAAGTTAGCGGTGACGCGATCGCCCGGAACACTGCTGAGGTCATCCAGTTTTTGAACCACCTGTTTCAACAGCAGTGCCTCTGGACTCACGCCCCGGCTGCGGGTCGAAGTGGCAGCCGCAGGCATCCGATAGATCGATTCCAGACTGCCCAACAGCGCGGCGGTTTTACTCGCATCCACGACATAGGCAGCGTAGGACGGGAAGATCAATTCTTGCCCCCCTTCTCCTACCAGGTAGGGTTGACCCGCCTCAACAGCACCGCCCAATCGTCTGCCCGGTGGCTTGCCACCGGTAGGAGCGGCGGGTTCCTTCGCACTCTCCTTAATTTTTTTGATCCGATCTGCGGATTCTTCATCCAACTTGCGTTGTTCTATGTTGAATTTTTCTTTAGCCTTTAACTGCTCATCCTCGAATTCACGCTGAGTCTTTATTTCTGCGGCATTAAATTCACGTTGAGTCTTCTGCTCATCATCTTTAAATTCGCGCTCTTGCTTCTGAAGGTCATCTTTAAAGCCAATTTCGGCTTTAGCATCCGCTTCTTTTTTCTTCGCCTCTTCGATCGCTTGATCAGCTTTGAATTTAACTTCAGCCTTTTGCTCATCAGCTTTGAATTTGATAGCAGCCTTTTGTTTTGCCGCGTCGTACTCTACATCTGCTTTCCGCTCATCATCTTTGTACTTTTGCTCCTCAGCTTTTTGCGCCGTCTTAAATACCAGATCTTCGGCTTGCTGCTGTGCTTTCAGTGCCCGTTCTGCTTCCTGGTCTGCCTTCTGTTGATCCTCCTTCTGTTTCGCCTCGATCGCCGCCGCCGCTTCCTTAGCCGCTGCCAACTGTGCCGGGTCAGTTAAGTCGTTCACCCCGGCGATCGCCTGAGCGAGGGCAGCAATCTTTTCAGGGGACAAAAACTGGTTTGCCAGATTGCCTAGATTGGCTACGCCCCGCTCAATCTTGTCCGACTGTTCAAGCTGCTTAGTTTTTGCCGGATCATTTGCCGCCCCCTGCTTATCGAGCAGAGTCCCCGCCCCCTTAAATGACTTGTCCTGTGCTTTCTGCCGTTCCTGTTGTTGATCCTTAAATGCCGTCTCAGCCGCCTGCTGCTGTTTCTGAAATTCCCGATCCTTCGCTTTCTGGGATTCTTGAAACGCGGACTCCTTCGCCTTTTTCTGATTTTCGTAGGCTTCATCTTTCGCCTTTTGCGACGTTTGAAACGCCGTCTCACGCGCCTGTTTGCCCTGGTTAAAGCTGTTTTCCGCTGACTGCTTTTGCTGGTTAAAGGCAAAGTCGCGCTTCTCTTTTTCAGCAGCGAAACCGCGCTCCTGTTTTTCCTTCGAGTCTTGAAACGCCTGTTCACGCCTGGTTTTGCCATCGTCAAAGGTCTGCGATCGCTTCGTGGCAGAATCATCAAAGGTGCGTTTGTCAGAGGTTTTCTGTTTCTCAAACCCTGCCTCTGCCGCCAGTTTTGCCGCCTCGCGATTTTTTTGCAGTGCCTCGGTTTGAGCTTCCAGGGTTTTGGTTTTGTCGGCGGCTTTTTCCTTGCCGTAGATATCCGATTTCGCCTGGGCATCGGTCGCCGATTTAGTCCCGGTCAATCCCTGCTCAATTCTGCCCAGTTGTGCCAGGTTGCGATCGAGGGCGGCACCGTAGGCTTTTTTGGCAGCGATACCCGCTTCATCAGTGGGCTTTGTCGAGGCTAATGCCGCTTTTGCCGCTTCTAAAGATTTTCTTTGAGAATCAATATCTGCCTTCGATTGCTTGGTACTGACTGAAAATCTTTCATAGCCACCGATCACCCCATCCACGCTGGTGATTAATTCGCCATAGGAAACTTTGGCTTCATTCAGTCCCGCTTCGGTGGCAGTGGTGAATCCAGCTTTTTCCCTGACTACTTCCAACGCCTGTTGCAATGGGTTGAGTGAATTGCGGAATTCATCCTCAGCGGTTTTGGCAGCAAGCAGCCCCTTCGTTTTATCGGTGCCACTCTCCTTCTCAATTTCCTTCAGTTTGGTTTTTAGGGCTTCCAGCGAGTCGGTGTTTTCTTTGCCAGCGCCCTTGATTGCGGCAAAAGTGTCAAATGCAGCAAACGCCGCTAGAGCGGCACCGCCGACCGCTGCAAGCAGAGGGAGAGCAGGGGCGAGAGTGGCAAAAAACGCCTGAGTTGCACCCGTGGCAACTCCGATCGCTCCGGTCGATCCTGCAAACGCAGCACCTACGCCAGCTTGAGCAGCGGCAAAAATACTCGTGACACTAACGCTTCCTGCCTTCGCCACATTATTGGCAATTATTGCCGCAGTGTTCCCAGCTTGCACCACAGTGTCTCGAACGATCGCGGCTGATGCTAGAGCCGACTGCACCACGGTTTTTACTTGCAGAACGTTGTAGGCAGCAACAACAGCAACAGCAGCGGCAAACGCACCCGCAAGTCCAGTCACGCCAATGAGAACTGTCTGAATCGGAGCGGGAAGATCTAAAAATCCTTTCAATAAAGCATTCGCAGCGCCGAGCAGCGGCACCAATCCAACCGAGGCAAACTCACCCACTTTTTGCAAGCCCAGGCTAGCCGAGCTTTGCAGGATGGAGAAGGAACCCGCCAGCCCCTTCGTCATCTCCTCAGAAGCCTTTTTGGAGGCTCCCTCAAAGTCTGCCATTTTGCCCGTCACCTGAGCAATCTGCTCATCAGTCTGACCGAGCAGCGTTTGGATCACCCGTCCGCCCTGTACTCCAAACAGGGCATTCAGCAACAGGTCTTTGTCTACTTCTTCTAGCCCTCCCAGACTGCCCTTAATCTTGCCCAAAATTTGCGGGAAGGGTAGCAGCTTACCCGTGGAGTCGCGCACCGATTGATCTAGGGTCTGGAAGGCATTCACCGCCGCCTTACTCCCACGCGACTTTAAGTCGGTCAGTTCCGTCGTTGCCGATGCACTGGCAAGCTTCAACCGCCGCAATGCTTCTGCCAGCCCCGTTCCCGCGCTGCTGCCCTTAATCCCGGAGTTGGCAAGCAAAGCTAAGGTCGTGACCGTGTCCTCGACACTTTGGTTACTCGCCTTCGCCTGGGCACCGACGTAGCTCAATGCTTCTCCTAAATCATTCGTGCCAGCCGCCGATGCGTTGGAGGCTTGGGTCAAGAGGTCGGCAATCTTGAGGCTGTTGCTAGAACTTAAGGCAAACTGGTTCAGAGTGGAGCCAATCACCTCGCCCGTGCGAGCGAGTCCTTCACCGGTTGCCTCAGAACTTTGGACGACCCCCGCAAGCGCGGTTTTAGTTTGCTCCGCACTGAACCCCGCTTTACCGAGTTCCACACTGACCGCTGCGATTTCCTGCGGGGTTTTGGTCGTGGCAGCGCCCAGGCGTTCCACCTCACCCCGGAGCGCTGCCAGTTGAGGAGTGCCGCTGGATTCAGTGACCACACCAAAGGTTCTAATCGCCTGGTCAAATTTGGCAAACTCTTGAATCCCTTTCACGCCGATCGCACCAATCCCAGCGGCGATCGCCCCGCTTGCCACTCCCAGCGCTTGCAGTCCTTCACGCGACGAGAGCGACGCTTTCGACAATCCCTCAAACTGAGTTCTCGTGATGCCCAGCTCATTGCTCAATATCTGGAATTTCTGAGCGCTCGTAGCTCCGACTGCCTCCAGTTCTCTGAGCCTTGCGATCGCCTGGGATGCCTTGTCAGCGGTCAGCCCTAACCCGCCAGCAAGTTGCTGGGCACCTCCAAAACTTTTTCCAGTGGACTGAGCCAGTTGAATCGTGCTGCTCGTATTCGCTTTGGAGTCAGGCGCTTTCACCTGTGCCGCTTTTTGAGCCGCTTTCTCCAACTGGTCAAACTGAACTTTTGTAATGCCTAACTCTTTACTGAGGGCGGCAAACTTTTGTTCACTGGTCGCATTGACCGCATTCAGTTGAGTCAGCTTTTGAATTGCTCCCTCAGTCGCCTTCTCAGTGAGGTTGAGTGAGTTCGCTAGATTTTGAGCGCCCTTAAAATCAGTGCCCACGGTGGCGGCGAGTTTAGCGGTGGGTTGTACGCCCCGCTCTTTGGTTTGAAGAGTCTCCGCTTTCTGCTGTGCTTTAGCCTGAGAGTCAGCCGCCTTCTGAGCCTGGGCGGTTTGAAGAGTCTCCGCTTTCTGCTGTGCCTTCGCCTGGGCATCGGCTACCTTCTGAGCCTGGGCGATCGCCTGCGCTGCCCTCTTCTCATCCGCTGCCTGCGCTTTAGCTGAGTTGTCGAATTCCTTTTGAAACCGCTGCTGATCAATCGCCTGCAACTTGGCAGCGGTCGCCTGCGCTTGCCCCGTGCGCTTTTCCTCTAGAGCCGCCTGTTTCTGTAATCCTGCCGCCTGCCGTTGCTGGGCGGCTTCCTGTGCCTGCGCTAACTTGATCTGCTCTTGCCCTGCTTTTGCCGATTGCTGTTGAGTTTTAAATCCTTCCTGCTGAACTTTCTGCTGTTGCTGTTGAGTTTTCAGCAGCGATTGATTTGCAGCCGCCAGCGCAATGATCTCCTGAGCCTGCGCCTTGGTAGTGGATAGCCCTTGACCTTGCACCTGATTGAGCGCTTTTTGGCTGGCTGCCAACTGACCCGTTAAAGCCTCAACTTTTTGCAGCGTGGCTACCAGGGCTTGGGCATTCGCTCCCGCCCCGTCATCCTTGCCAGTAAATCTGATGACTACATCCGACATTACTTGTCAGGGTTCCATGACATCACGTCTAGTATGCCCTTGATTTGGGGAACTCAAGAGGAAACAACTCAAGGTGCCAATATGGCGAATAAAGCCAGAATAATTTTATGGACATCAGCAGCGGCGATCGCGATAGGAATAGTGGTTGTCGGTCGTTTGCGATCTGAACCCCCTAACCCTGAAAACGCCTTAGCTTATATTCCAACTCAACAGCCTGCTCAATCAGACGAATCAAAACCAGGTTGGAAGACCACCAAAGAGGGATATATCGGTTCTCCAACAGAGGAGAAACTAGACAAGTTAATTAGCTTTGCTGCAAGTGGAGATAAGCAGGCTTTCAATCAGATGATTCTGGCTGGAGACGCTATCCCGCTCAAAGCTGGCACAAAAGTTCAGTTGGAGCAGTGCTTAGGCTTTGCTTGCAGCAAGGTGAAGGTTCGCCCTGAAGGATCTATCGAGTCTATCTATACGATTGGAGAGGCGATTAAGTGACAGGATTTCAATGGCGGCATGATGACAAGCAAGCTTCAAAAGGATTTAAAGTAGCGCGATAAACAGGCGATCGCTTTCAAGAATGACAGGAAGACAAAATCCAATCATTGAAAAGGGGAAGAGATTATCTCTTCCCCTTTTTTCCTTGCCGTACCTTTCCTCGCCTTACCCCACCGCGCCGTGCCTTGCCATACCGTGCCTTGCCAAGCCGTGCCTCGCCATGAAAACTTATATCTCACTTCACGCGATCGCTCTCAAATCGCCTTCATCACAAATCGTATGAGGCTCGGCTGTCAGGAAGGCGATCGCGAGTTTGATTTTTTTTAGGATGAATCCTTTTTAGACTCAAGGGTTTCTGCCTCCTTTAGTTGTTCAATCATGAGGCTGAGTTGTGCAGAAACAGAGCGTTTTTGCTTTCTAGAGTATTTCTGGAACCACTCCAAGAGAGATTCAGGAATCGTGACACTCGTTCTACTCATTTTCTCGCTCACAACATGGCATCTCAAGACGACATATATAGTATGCCTGTAGATGCGTTTACATAACTAAAGTATTATCAGATAACACTAAATATTGTCAAGTAAGACTTTAATATTTATAAATACTCAAAAGTATTACTAAGTATGTTATATTAGTCATAGAGAAAGGCGCTCTGGGTCTGGACAACTTCAAGCGCCTCTCTGCAAAACCTAGTTAAAGGCTTAGACAAATGCTAGCAGCAAACGTTCAAACTGCAACACTCTCACAAACTGCAACACTCCCAGTTATTGCAGATCCCTTTGTTCACCTAGTCACCTTGATCCACCGTCAAACCAGTGAGGAGCAAAGCTTTGAGGTTCAAACCGTCACCGATCGCTTTGCCGATGTGATGAGAGAAATCGTCCATCAAAAATTCATGCGTGGTTTGACAGGCTTTGAATATTTTGAAGCTCTACCTCTCCGATGCCCATTGCCTTTCTAGCCAGCCTGGGGGCTAATTAAAGCCCCATCAGAATCCCCTCAACCAAACAACTACATCTCACACCAAACAACTACACAACAAACAACCACACCTGTAAACGCGATCGCTCTAATCAGGGCGATCGCTCTACTCCTAGAGATTCTTATGCAACGACGAAAAAGTGTAATTAAGACACGAAGTTTAATTGAACACCTTCAGATTTACTCAATCCTTCAAAAAGCTGATATGAGCATTGAGGATCAAGATGGTGAGAAAAGCCTGAGGATTGAATCACCTGAGATTAAGGCTTTTGCAGAAGCGCTTTTAGGAGTTTCTGCCCTCGCTGGTTTTCACAATGTGAGTCAAATAATTTTGAAAGCTGACTCTCGAAATTATTTGAAGCTTCCGATATCCACTCTTGAATCCTATGGCATGGATCGAACAGATGACGAGGATGACAGCGGCATTTTAGACGAAGACGCGATCGCGACGGGTCAGGCTCATAGCGAAGCGGTTACTGTCTCAGCCATGCTAATTGAGCTTTGCATAGAGCAGCTTGGAGAGCTTGATGAAGATTGCTCAGACTGCAAAGCTGATCCGCACTATCGACGCGCTCTGCTCCTCCTTCGTCAGACTGCTAGCGATTTGCATATGCGGGGTGAAGAACTTGTGCATTGCTTTACAGGGTTGAAGCCTGCGGAGCATAGCCGCCGTCTGACTCTAGAAATATGAACTACGAGCAATACATTTCCTCTCCTGAGTGGAAACAGAAGCGGCAGCGAGTGATAGAGCGAGACGGCTGCAAGTGTCGAACTTGCTGGGAATCTGAGGATTTAGAAGTTCATCACGTCAGTTATGAGCGGCTGTTCAACGAAGATCTAGACGACTTGATCACGCTCTGCCATCAGTGTCACGAGGCAATCACAACGGTCATCCGACGACGACGTTACAGCACAAGAATAATCACAGTTTCAGACCATCAACGAATCACTCCAATTATCAAAATCGAGGTCAGCCATGGCAAGACAAACATTGAAATTTCGGATCACGAGCCTAGCGCCAATCCTGCTCCACAATGGACAAACCGCCGACCCTTTGAACCGTTTCTCGAAGGCGATGAAACAGATCTCAGGCAAACGCGCCAAGACTGATGCCGACTATCAAGAAATGGCGAGAATCGAATGGTATGCCAGCCTCTACCTGGATAAAAGTCGCGTTTGTGTTCCTAGCCTGGTTTTAGAATCCGCCTTGGTTGCAGGGGCAAGAAAATTAAAGTTAGGGCAGCAAACCCAGGCGGGTATGTTTGTCCCCTCCAATATGCTGCTAGAGTTTGACGGGTCTGATTTGACCCCTGATCAACTTTGGGAGCGTGATCAAAATCGTTTAACTGTCGCGGTTCGCATTCAAAGAAACCGAGTGATGAGGACTCGATTTACCTGTGAGGAATGGGCTGGAAATTTTGAGGTTGAGTATGATGATTCAACAATCAACCGACAGCAAATAATTGATCTGGTTGATTCATCAGGAGCAGTCGTTGGGCTCTGTGACTGGCGACCGCGATTTGGTAGATTCCAGGCAGAAGCGATCGCCTAATAAGTTTTCATGGTGCGGTAAGGCACGGCGAGGTGAAACGGGGAAGCAATTCTCCGTCCTTAGAGGTTAACCGTCTCTAGGCTGATGAGCTAGGTTCATGGTGCGGTTTGGCGAGGCGAGGCGTGGCAAGGTCCGGTTTGGCACGGACTGGCAGGTTAGGGTTCGGACTGGTACGGCATGTTATGGCAAGGTCCGGCGAGGCATGGAAAAGCGGGGAAGAAATTCCCCGCTTTTGATTTATGAGCATCTAACTCACCTTTCGCTTGCCCTTTTCCGCCTCAGCGGGTGGTGTAGCTTCAATCGTTTTTTCGTCCGCCACAGCTTCGGCTTCATCGCGCCGCGCTTTCCATACTGCATGAGCATCTTGCAAAACTAGCCTCGCTTCAAAATGACAAAACGCCAGAATTTTGCAGGGCACAAACACATCAATCATCAGGTTAAAAACTATCCACCCCTCTTCACTGCGGTAAGCGCTGATCTCCGCGCGATCGCCCGTCAAGAATAGCTGCTCAATTTGGGCAAGGTCAGTTTGCAGTGGCTCCAAGTCAAACCCCGTAACCGCTGGGTTATCTTTTCGAGGGAACAGTTTCGCAATCTCGCCCATCAACGCCCAGGCGCGATCGTCCATCACCAGATCAGCCGTAGAAAATCCACAGCCGGTCCAGATGCTTTGCAGTTCCACAAAGTGCGATCGCAGCACTTTGAGCGATGCGCGAGCAGGGCACACCAGCTCTACCGATTTGCCGTCAGGGTTCAAAATCGTCAGCAGCGAACTCGTCAGGATCAATGGCGTTTCGTCGGGCATCTAAAAACTCCTGCATTTTTCCAGTTTGGATCAATCGTTCCAATCCCTCACGGGATTCTTCAATCCGGGTTTCTTCATCCTCGTCATCTGTGCCCTGCTTATTCTGATAGGCTTTCGCCTTCAAAATATCTCGCACCTCCAGCCAGGGGTGATGATTGGCAACCGCGATCGCCTGCTCTAGTCCATCACTCTCACTCCACAATGCCGCAATGCTGTACGCCTGCGGGTTGATAGTCGAAGGGAGGGGTTTCGCGCCCTTCTCCTCCGGCTCCTCTGGAAAGTTGAGCGCGATCAAAATCGCAGGCTCATCGCCCATCCCAAACAGCAGCCGCGTGGCGGAATAGGTATCCACCCAGGCAGGGCTGATCTTACTCAGCAGCAGACACTCATCCACCAAGGTGCGAAAGTGGGAATCAGGAGAATCGTACAAAGCCCGAAAGTCCTGATCCGCAATGAGTTGAATTGCCGCCGTGCGGAGGGTGAGAAACCAGGCGCGATCGCTTAAGGGCAGAGAGCGAATCCGCCGCACTTTGCCCAGGCAGTCAATGAAGGGGACGGAGTACGGTTCCAGCATCAGCCAACTATTTCAGACTCGACAGCTTCCTCAGCCTGAGTAAAATCCACGTAGTATTGCTTTCCTGGCTCAAACTGGGCAAACGCTTCTGGGTTGAGTGTTGCCAGCGAAATGCTTGCGGCTGGGGTCAAGTTGAAAAATTTCTCGTTTTCCTCACTGCCTGCGTAAACAGCCCGGAGCGTGACATTACCATGACTTGGATCTATAGTGTCATGCTCTTTTGATTCGCACTGAAACTTTGCTCGAATGCTCATTTTCAACCTCGTTATTTTTTTGACGACTCCTGCTTTTCGACTATCAACTACGCCGCGATGCGGTAGAACCGAACCGCCGAACGGTTAGAGCCTTTCGTAATCGGTTTGAATTCCAACTTCACCGAGGGCTTATCACCCACGGGTAACTGCCAGCCACCCGCCGGAGTCAAGTCCACCTCGCAAATAATTTCTTCTTTTCGAGTAGAGGCAATGTGCCCGATGAATTTTAGATCGTTAAAAAAGGCGGGTGAGGTGCTGACTCCCAACGAGTCGATACTCGTGCGAGGTTTGCGGACACTATACTTGACGGGCACTCCAGCGAGGGTAGAGGGGAAAGTCAGGGTTTTAGTAGTGGTGCCAGTCACGAGAACTTGATCACCGGTGGGGCTGCCCGTCAGAATCACTTCGAGCGGACGGCGGAAGCCCCAGGCACCGTTATCGGAAATCGTCACATGAATGTCGCCTGCGACTGGAGTGGTGGGAATGTTGGCATCCGCGATCGTGTAAGGCGTTGCCGCTGGCACCGATGCCATTTTGGTCAGGCGATCGTCGTAGTTGGCGGCGCTTGCCCACTGTTCGCCAAACATTAGGGCGATGATGTCGGAGTCAACGGCTTCGTAATCCACCTCGAATTTATAGGTGATGGAGGTCGAAATCGTGTCCAGAATTTGGGCATAATCCGAGCCGTCCACAATGCCCTGAATGTCCTCAGACTTCACTTCTTTGCTCAGGGTCGATTTGAGAAAGCGAGTTTCGAGTAAAGCATTTTGAGTCGGGGTCACAGCGGGAACAATGTTGTTCCCGGTGAAAAACCCAGACATGACATAGTTTTTGATAGCCATAGGAGAGGGAGGAAAGGTTAGTTTAATTGTGCCTCAAATGTCAGGAATTCTTGATATTTGCCCTCGCGCCCATGAAAAAGCCGCGCTGAGTGCCGCGCGGCTTTCAGTAAGCACTGATGCCCAATGTTATCCGGGAAGTTTGATGTTGACCTCTTCCAATTCCGCCGTGATCCGAGTGTAGGGAAAAACTTCACCGCTCTCAAATTTCACATACCCCCGATCGCTCCCTCTCACCTGCACCTGAATCTCAGGCTCTAGTCCGTAGTAAGGGAGTTTGTCTTGAATCAGATGAGCGATCGCCACCTCTACCAATCGCAGAATGCCCGGTCGCTGCCAGTATGCCGCCACATCTAATAAGTAGTAGTCGATGTTGATTTGCGATCGCTCCAAATAAGTTTCACTACTGCCCAGGCGATAGACCTGCAACAGCGGGAAATCCACGCCCTGCATTCCGATGGCATCGTAATCGAGCGCGGTTTGCACGACCGTCTCTTCCGCTTCCAGCTTGTTCAGATGTTCCGCCAGAAACTCAGTGAGCTTGCGGCAAGTGGGGTCAAATTCCGGCGTGAGGATCAGCGTCATTTTCCAGTAGTAATGTAGGTTTCGATCGCCGCCCCTGCCTCTTTTGCCAACTGCTCATGCTCGACCACCAGCGGGCGCTTTTTATTCATCCATTCTGCCTTGGGCAAGCTACTGCCAAACTCGACCGTTTTACCCACGACCCGCGCGATGTTCCCCGGCTTGCCCCTCAGAAAGGAGCGCCGTAACTCCCCCGTATCGATTAGCTGTTTGCCGCCCTTGCGATTGGGGTTTCGTTTCAAGTAGGCATCACTCAAGCGGTTCCAGGTTGCGCCGCCATAGACCGCCGCAGAGCTTGTGACGGAAGGGGATGATTGGAACCGCAGAGTAAAATCTTTTTGAGCGATCGCGTAGAGCTTGGGTGCAACCCCGCTCAGGTCACTCGTGCGAGTGGCAAGGGCTTGCAGTTGTTTAACCTGCTCTCTCAGTCCAGAAATTTCAGCAGTGGGCATATAAAGCGATCGCTCAGTCTGGAGGACTCGGTAATGCAATTGTACTCGCACGAAAAAGCGATCGCCCTTCTTGCGATCGCTTCACCTTTTTTATACTTTGGGACCGACAGGTATTACAAGGGTAGCCAGTGAGCAATTGCCGCCCCTGTCAGCAAACCTGCCAGCCCAGCCGCTAGCAGTCGCCGCCAACCGCTTGGGCTGGCAGCAGGCAGCGAGGGCAGCTTAAGTGCGGTAAGCGTTGCGGCATCTCGTCCGTTCAACACGGTCTCTCTTACCTGCTGCTCAGATAAGTTGGAGGCATCGGGCGATCGCAAAATGCGATCGCTCACTCGCCAGCCTGGTTCTAATCGGTTGAGCGCGTTGCACACCCACGTTAGATCGGTTCGATTAGAATTGCCGTCAGCCTGTGCCACCAGGTAGCGCGTCACTCCGAACAGCGAATACTCAGAAGTGTCGATCGCAATCACCAGCGGACTGTAGCAGTGACAGAAATCTAGTAATCGCCGCAGAGTTTGCGGAGCAGACATCGGCGATCCAATATCCACTCGCACAAATCCTTCAGGCTGCACGGACAAGCTAAAAAAACTAGAGTCTACTTTCTCGACCATTTTGAAGTCTCTTGTTGCGAGTCTCCTGAACTGTATCGCGCATTTGCTCCAGTTTTTCATTCGCTTTGTCCAGGTTTTGTTCAGCATAATGTTGGTACGATTGGCGATCGCGATCTGAACAGCCATGCAATTTGTCGATATTGTGAGCGGCGCTTTGCTGATGGCTGCCAACTGAGCCGATATCATCCATTGCTCGGTCGGGTTGAGAACTTGTCCAGTCCTTGATCCGCTCACGCTGATTGTGAGCGTCAACGTATTCTTGTTTCTTGGCTGGATCTTTTACCGTGGGCGGAATCCAGATTTCTTTTCCTTTAGAATCGCGCGGTGCTTTTGCCATGATGTTTGTTCTTTGTAGAGTTGTTTGTCTTCTATTCCTGATGCCTATTCGACGTGCCAGCTACTCGTGACCCTACAGGTGTAATTGCAATCCGCCGATCGCTCATAGTGGATCACCAAGCGCTTTGATGCCTGATAGGGGCTACCTGTCCCTTGGAGTTCGTAAACTTCAGTGCCCTCAGTCGCACGGCTCGGCTTGCCTAGAAGTTTTCGCATCGCCTGATGCGGTTGTTTTTTGGCGTAGCCGTTCAAGCTATTCGCTCTCACCTCAGTCACCTCGCTAGTAGGCTCCCTACGAAGACTAGGCTCCGGTCTGAGGGGGAAGCGATCGTCCCCTTGTGGGGCAGAGCGGCGCTGCTTGGCAACAGATGTCGGACGAGCGGCGCTGACTCCAGAGCGATCGATTTGAGCAACGGTGAAAGAAGCTGGCTGATAGTATTGCCGCGCTGCTGCCACAACCGGGCGGCGGCGAGTGCGTCTAGCAGGACCTCGCTCCGCATGGAAGCTGCGAGAACGATAACCGCCATAACGCCGTCGTGCTTCGGCGGGTAACTCCAATGCGCTGATGATGCAAACGGCTAGGGCAGCGATCGCCGCCTGTCGTCTTTTGTCCATAATGAAATTGTCTCCTTGCGAGATAGCCGGGGCTGCGGCGTGGAAACTTAAGCCCCGGCTTTTGTTCTGTGGATAGTGGCATAATTACTGCTTACTATTGCTATATAGCTATAGCATAATATCCTGCTATTGTGTAAGAGGATATTGCATTATTCTGATAGTGGAGAATGGGATGGAAATATTGGTCGCTCACAAAATCAGAAGTCGATTGCAGCAGTGGATAGAGGAGGCAGGATTGAACTACTCAACGACTTCCGCCGAGTCTGAAGTGAGCCTCGACACCGTGCGGCGCTATGCCAAAAACCAGTTCGATCGCATCGACTGTGAAAGCTGGCAGAAAATTTGCCACTATTTCAAAAAGCCGCTGAGCGAACTGTTTTATGAGGAGAGCGAGTTTCCTGCGGAAACACGTCGTGAACGCCCGTGAGAATCGAATTAGACGATGGCGAAAATCTGGAGATTGCGACTAGTCACGGGACTATCTTGATCTCGCCGCAAGCCGACACGGGCACCTTGGTAGGCGCGATCGCAAGTGAGGGGAATAAACTTGCAACCAAGATGGACAAGACCCCAAAAGGGAACCCCATAGCTAATGTCTGGATTCAGCCACAGCCAGTTTCTAGCCAAAATTTGTAGTGCCTAACTTTTTTGTGAATGACCCGCGCTACTGGCTCAAGAATTGGCGGTTGATTTTGATCATCGCCCTAGCGCTGCTGCTGATCAATTTGGCAGTCGAAAAGCCGTGGCAGAAAGTTAAGACCCCAACGCCTGACGCACCACGTTGACATTGCGATCGCTGGCAGTGGGCGATCGCCCGGTGGAATATTGGCGATGATCCACCACGGGAAGCTGCTTAGAAATGACATAGCCGGCTGCATCATTGGGATGGTCGAAGCCGCTGGTTTTGTCCGGCTCTCCATTCTTCCAGACCTGCTTGAGTAGCGATTGCTTATAGCTGGGGCAGCGGTGGGTGTTGACCTTATAATCGCGCTTGCCATCGGGAGAGCAAAAGGCAGTATTCATGGCGTTGATGCGATCGCGCACTGCTGGGTTGGTTGAATTGACAATCACGCCAAAACCCGCTTGCCTCAGCAGGGCAATGTCAGACGTTTGAGCATTGCTGCTCTTGCGGCTGGCTCCACTAGCATCAGGGTAAATCGTAATCAGACGTGCCTTATCATGCTGCGGGTAGCGTTGCTTAATGGCGGCGATCATCGCTGGAGTGTCTTGCACATCAACCAGTTCATCGACCGCACGGGGTAAGCGCTCGCGCATCACATGAACAATTGCTGCCATTTTGCCGACGTTGAAATCCATGCCAATCAGCAGGCGATCGCTGGGCAGTGGGTAATCATCGCAGTGATTGAGTACCGGGTCGAAGCTGGAGTAAATGGCATCGCCCTTGCGCGCCGAGGGAGTGCAGTCGAGTTCTTCGCTGGCGGCGCTGCCGTGGTCAGCATATACATCACGAGTCCATTGCACTTTTCCAGCCGGACTCGCTGTCCACCCTTCAACCAAGCAAATGCGCTCATACAGCCCATCATTCAGTGCATCTTGCAACGTGGCACGGTGAAGCGAGAAATGGCGATCGCCCCGCTTCACTTCCTGAATCAATTGGTTAAAATCATTCTCTTCGCCATTGTGGGTAGACCAAATTCCCACATTGCCGCCCCACATGACGATCGCTAATGCTGCCTTAAGTAGCTCTGACAGGTCTTCATGGTGCGCCGCCTCATCCACTCGCAAGCGTCCTTTTTTAGAGCGGAGGTTGGCAGGGCGAGAACTCAGGGCGGTCACTTTATAGCCGCTAGTGAAGCGAATCGTGTAGGTGAAAATCGATTTGCTTGGTTCTTCAATCACGGACTCTTCAAAGTCGCTGACTGCCAGGGCGTATGCCTTCGCCCAAAACGCCACATCTTTGATGTACTGCTGCGCCATCTCAAAGTTATAGCCGACATAATAGGTATCGCAGCCCTTCACCTTTGCTGCCTCTAATGCCGAGTCTGCTGCATCTGCCCAGCTAATCCCGATCCGCCGTGACTTCTCCATCAACTTGATGCGGCTCGTGTCGGCGACCCATCTCGCCTGATAGGGCAGCAGAATCGGCGGACTCGATTCCCAAAATGTGTGCTCTAATTGCTGCTGCTGTTTCCTCAGAGAGTCCAGGTCGAACCCGTCGAATGTCGCCATCTGGAAGGGTTCCGCTGTAAGCCTCCGTAATTCTTTCTCTAGCTGCGCGAATTTCATCAGCGGTTACCTGCACTAAATGATGGGGAATGATGCCAGCCGCCGCGAATGTTTTAGCTGCCTCCAATATATCCATCGGCTTACCGAGGACTCGCTCGATCGCCCAACGAGCTACACCAGGACGAATCTTGCGGATCGTCTCTTTGCTTTCAGTCGAGCCATCTGCGTTGTGCTTGCGCTGCATCGTAGCGATCGAGATCTCCACCCGCCCATACAGGTAATCGGCAAACGATTTATTTGCCTGCCTCACCAGCGCTTCCGGGCAGATATCCTGATACTCCGTTCTCGCTTTGCTAATCCCCTCAGAAAACTCAGGATTCTTTTTAATCCACTGGTAAAACGTTTCACCGCTGATTCCTGCCACTTCATAGCCAGCGCGATCGCTCCCGGTCTGAGCGATGGTATCAAAAATCTTTTTGGCAAGTTCAGGCGTGTATTTGGATCGGCGCGTCACGGCGGCTTCTACGGGTGATTAATCCTAGAGTGCCTTAGAAATAGCAACAGCGATCGCCCTGGCACACAAATCAAGTAGTTTTGCCGATCAGAACATTTGCATCAGATGCCAGCATAAACAAGGGCGACAGTGTGACCTATCGCCCTTGTGGCTTGTGAGCCGTATCCACGCTAACAAGGGAACGGCTGATGAATTTACTTCGATTGTGGATGGTAGTGAGCGCGATCGCCCTGAGTCTTTGTGTTGATCTTGCACCCATGAGGGCAATGAGCAGAGCCATTCATGCTCATGATGGAGTGCCCGGTCACCGGGTCGGAGGTGGTACAAGATAAGCGATCGGCGGCTCTGGAGAAATCTGGAGTCGCTTTTTTTAACCCCTCTGTCCAAACAACTACGAAAGTCAGAGGGGCGGCAGCGCTGCCAACCTGAGCATAGCACACTGTATACCGTGTAAATAAAGCTTTGATGAAGCTTGTAGAATTAACTTGTTTTACTTGGTATACCGTGTAATTATATAAATGTGGACATCAAACACAAACCAAACAACTACACCCCGAACAACTACCATGACGACTCAAAATTGGCACCATGACACCGCGATCGCAGTTGAAGACAAAACCATTGATCAACAGCTTCAAGCCGCTGACCTGGATTGGACAGTCGAAATGTCCGGGTTCAGGTATGGCGATCGCTACCAGCATCGTCAATCAGAAACTCAAGTTGCTTTTCGCTCTGACACCGGAATGTTTATCGACACCTACACCAATCGCCAGCCCTGGCAGAACCGCGAGATTATTGAAAACTTTCATCACTTTTGTTCTGAGTCCGATTTGGATCTGAAGGTTGAAAACATTGGCTCCCTCGAAAATGGCAAGCGCCTTTTTGCCGCTGCCAAGCTGCCCGGTGTAACCGATGTTAAAAATGTCGGAGATGTGACCGAGTGGCGATTGCTGCTAGAGGACTCTCACATCAACGGCAACGGGTTACAGGTGAGTCTGTTTTCTAATCGCCTGATCTGCACCAACGGAATGCGCCAAACGATTCGAGTGGGAAACAAAACCGTTTCTCATGTGGGCACTTTCAACCGCGATCGCATCAATCAATTGCTAGAGGCGGCGATCGTCTCAGTCAGGCAGCAAGAGCAGGAGTTTGAGAAATTGGCAGAAGTCACTATGTCGATTGAAGAGGCGACCTTGCAGCTTGTGTCTGCGTTTGGTCATGCAACGCTGCCCATTGATCAACAGCCGCAGATGATTCAAACCGCGCTCAAATTATTCCAGGGTCAGGCGAAAGGCTCGGATCTGCTGAGTGCCTACAAGACCGCTTACGGATTGCTCCAGAGCGTGACTGAATATTTCAACTGGCACGCGCCGCAGCGAGGCACTAGCCAGACTCAATTCGCCTCAGTGCTATCTGGCAACCGGGGGCAAAAGATGAGCCAGTTTGAGCGGCAACTGGTCAGCGTCTACTGCTAAATTTCAACCCCTGGCGGTAGGAGGTTAGACCGCCAACCTCAAACAAACAACTACACCGGAGAATTAATCATGCAATTCAATCAACTGCCCAGCCGCATTCGTGACCTATCCCTAGACTTGGTGGACATTGAAGGAGCGATCGCCAAACTCAAACAAGACCTACTCGAAATGGAAATGGAAGTCGAAACCGAAATCGCCTTTAACTTGGAACTGCGGAACGATCGCCAGCGTGATGCGAAACGGTTTGAACTACTCAAAGCAAATGACATCTATCAAAAATCTCAGGATGTCATGCGACAGTTTCAGCAAGACCGGGCGATCGCCTTGGCAGAGTTGGAATTTGCTCGGAGCCAACTGAGCATCTTGAAACTGGTCACTCGGCAGGCGATCGCCGATCAGTTGGTCGGGTTAGACCTGGCTGATTTAGCGGCGTGATTTGTAGTGCCTAACTTTTGTGTTCCCTGTTTTGGTATACCGTGCAATTAGTTATTAAGGTCACTGTATGCCGCGCTCCTACAATCTCAAGAAACCGCGCACCCCTGAACAGCTTGCTCACCTCAAAACGAATCGAGCCGATGATACCGATGGGAACACAGTTACGGTCACTGCCAAAATCGATCGCGCTGACCGCGATGCCCTGGACGCACTTCCCGGCGATCGCTCTGCCAAGATTCGTCAGGCAATTCGAGACTACCTCAACAAACAACTACAAACCGACCATGAACATAAACCGTCTAATCCCTCCGAAGGAGTTGGCGAAGCTGCTACAGGCGATGCAAGAGGCATCAGAGCAAGCGAAAGTTAATCAATATGCTGGTAGCTGCCCGGAACTCGCATCAGGAGTTCGGATCACCTGTCAAGATGCAGAGTTGCACTTCGAGACTTTCATCGGCTTCAAGCATCCCCTCATCCTATCCACCATCCCTTATGGTCACCCGCCTCTGCCCTTTAGCTGCATTGTCAGCCGCTCTCTTCTCGCCAAACTGTGTCGAGCGATCGCCCGGACTGGCATCGCTGCAATTACGATTGATGGCACCGACAAAGGGATAGAGATCCGCTCTCCAGATGCCCATTTCTGTTATCGGCTGATCTCCTATCCCAACCCTGAAAACTTCCCTGTGAATCGCTTGAAATTTCAAGGTATACCGTGTAATATAGATATATACCAAGCAACTACCCCAGAGCCAACCATGATCACTATCACCAACAACTATTTCCAAGATCTCGAAGCCGCCATCACCGCAGGCGCGATCGTCAAGAATGGTAAGAATCCTAAGAAAGCGGATTTGTATGCGGCGATCGCCGCATACAAATCCGCTGTCACTCCTGAGCCTGTAGAAGTCAATGTCGCCACACTTGAAGCAACTGGTGATGAGGCTGCGTTGCAGGATGCGCTGCTAGCGATGGATGCCATAGAAGATGCACAGCCAAAGCCCCAAAAAATCAAAGCGCCCTCCAAGCTTGATCGTCTCGCTCAGGCGATCGCTGACGGGATCGAAGACATCGACCAGCTTGCAGCCGTCAGCGGCATGAAGCCCCAAGGCGTGAAGGGTTGGGTCGGAGTCATCCGCAATCGCGGCGTTGACAACTGGAAGCAGGCTTGCAAGAAATCGGCTTAAGTTTCAACCCTGGCAATACAAACAACAAAAAAACATGGCTCAAAGACCAGAGGGGAAGCCAAAACAGCAAGCCAAGATGCTCGGCATTCCCCTAGATGAACTCTTGCAGAAAACCGCCGAAGGGCTGAAACGTTGCACCAAATGTAAAGACTGGAAACCCATCAGCGGCTTTGGTAAAGACAGAACCAGAGGAGACAGACTTAATCCAACATGCATAGGATGCAAGCGCGTCAAAGAAAAGAAGGTTCTCAAAGGCAGACTCTCGAATTTCAAGGGCAGAAAGCATTCGGTAGCTTCAAGGCAACAGATGAGCGCTTCGCAGGTGGGTAACACAAACCATCTTGGCAAATGTCACAACGAGGAAACCAAGCAAAAACTGCGTGAGGTTCACAGACGAATAAGTCCTAGAGGTTCTGCCAGCCATAGCTGGAAAGGCGGCACCGCTGAGCAAAGAAAACGAGATCAGATCGGTTTCAAATATCGCGAGTGGAGACGATTAGTATTCGAGCGTGACGGCTACATCTGTCAACATTGCGGAGACGATCGCGGCGGCAACCTTCATGCTCATCACATCCAGCCCTGGTCGAAATTTCCAGAGCTTCGCTACGAACTCGATAACGGTCTAACACTCTGCCGAGAGTGTCACGAAAAAATCCACCTCAAACCCATTCCAACTCACACAGATATCAAACGGAGAAAGAAACATGGCTCTCAATGAAACGGGTATCATCTGGACTCAGGGGACTTTTAATTTTTTTAGCGGTTGCAAAAAAGTCAGCCCTGGCTGTAAATTCTGCTATGCCTCTACACTTTCAGAAAACAAACGCGGCACCCTCGCCTTTCCCAACGGGTTCGATTTAACCGTCAGACCGCACAAAATCAAGGAGCCACTGAAGCTCAAAGAACCGACTCTAATTTTTGTTAATTCGATGTCCGACTTCTTTTTGAAGGATTCCGAACTGACACAGATTGAGCTTCAGGAAATGCGGACAAAAGGGTTTGATTCAATGGATGCCATCAGAGACACTCTGATTGACGTCATGGAGCAAACACCCCATGAATATCAAGTCCTCACCAAGCGCCCGGAAGAAATGCTGCGCTACTCCCAACGCCGCAAATTGCCGCCTAACTTTTGGGCAGGCGTGAGCGTCGATACTCAACACTTTGCCAGCCGGATCGATATATTGCGGCAGGTCGATGCTGAGATCCGCTTCATCAGCGCCGAGCCAATCCTCTCTCATCTTGACCTTGACCTGTCCGGTATTCACTGGGTCATCGGTGGGGGCGAGTCTGGCAACCATTTAGCCAAGCCCGATATCCGAGCCAAGCGCAGCATGGCAGATTTTGATCCAGTCCTCCGTCGCTGGATACCCCGCGCCGATCGCTACCACTGGGCGCAAGACTTGCGTGATCAGTGCATTGCTCAGAACGTGAAATTTTTCTGGAAGCAGTTCGGTGGACTCAAGCCCACATCGGCAGGGCGAGAACTGGACGGTCGCACCTGGGATGAATTTCCCCGGCTACCGGGTGGCGCTCAAACTGCCGCCGTCACCACCGGGCACCGTCTCAGCATTGCCAAGCAAGAACAGTTAGCCCTGCTCTAGCATCGCCCAATAGTGGGTCATCTGCTGCCCATGTCCGCAGTAATATCCATGCCAGCGGCTCACTGCATATCCTGCGAGAGCCGCTTTTTCATGCATCAAAATTTGACAGGCTTCTAGATAATGCTGGCTGAGTCCGTTGCCATACTTATCGATCAGCCCCTTCAAACTGGCAGAATTCCAACCGCCTGTTAACTGCACTTTTTGCTTTTGCCCATCATTCACCACAATATGCAACTGTTTAGCCCTGGGGCGATCGCTCGATAAAAATGCCTCAATCGTTGACCAGGGTTCCCCGTAAGGGTCAACATCCAGCAAGTTAATTTCCAGATGGGCACCCACACCCGCCGCGATCGCTGCCACACAATCACCCTCATACACAGCCCAAGTGGGGCGCTGCTTTGCCAAAATCCCCGTCCTTTTAGGATCTTTCTCAAATACTACGCCCTGCAAAACCGAAGCGTAACAAGCCTGATACAGCTTGCCTAAACCGCCATGCGTTTCCATCACGACAGGCTTAGCAATGTGGGCAAGCGCCGATCGCCTGAGCCTGAGCTTTTGATAATAGGTTGAATTATCCTTCTGTCCCTTCTGTTGCATGGGCTAAATAAAACTCGCAGATTTCAAGTAAAGCATTCCCCCGGTTCACATTCCCCGTCATTCTCAGCGCTTGCTCAAAAGTAGCGGCGCTGTCGGCATAAAGAACCGCTTTCACCGTCGAAGCTTTCTTGCCCAACTTCGATTCTGCCTCAGCCCGATCCGCGTCCTCCGGGTCAATCAACCGCCCAACTGACAGCATATCGTCCAGTTCATCCGGCTCCCAAAATTGGGATAGATCAATCTCTGTAGATAGCTCAGACAGAATATCTAAGTCATATTCCAGCCCCAACTCACTCGCACGATTATCCGCGATCGCCAATTCTTTCGCCGCCGCATCCACCTCCAAATTCAGATCCGTGCGCTTCACCACCACCAACTGCGAGCCGTCTGTTTCCACCACGATCGCATCTTCCAACCCCAGCGCGATCGCCGCCTCCCGCGTTTTGTTGCCAGCAATCACCGATCCATTTTTGTCTACTAGAATCGAGCGACCTGCGCCCAGCTTTTCCAGCGATGCCCTCAGCAATTCTCGACCGCGATCGGTGCCCTTATTGGCGTTGCGTTTATCAGGGTTAAAATCTTTAACTTTTGCTTTCACGTTGACCCTTTGCAATCATCACCCCAGCGTCAATATTAATCGAATGCTGCAAGATAAAAAGGTTAAAACTAGATAACACCCCTGCGTCGTATGTCCACCCGTGGTTCTAGAATTTACCGAGCGAATCAAATTTTTGATCAGTTTCCGATCGCTGAATACCCGCCGGAATGCCAAGAAAAACTGAAGTCTGATCTAATTATGGTTAGGCTGAAGTTGGCGCTGGCGATCGAGGAAGTGATGAGCGAAGAAACATCAGAAATCACTAGCCATGTTCAACAATTGTTGGCAGAGTTGCGAATTAATATTGATCACTTAGATGACTTAGTACGCTAATGCTGAACCCCGTAGCTCTGCGAGATATCCTGGTCTTTGTCGCCTTCATGATTCCGTTGCTGGTTGCCCTGTTCAAAGTATTTGAGGTTCGTGAACGGGTCTATGATGCAATTCAGGCTGTAGAGCATCGGTTAGCGTTGCTCCAAAGTCGCATAGAGAACTTAGAAGATAAAGTCGATTTGGGTTTTAACGGGACGCGAGAACTGATTGAGCATAAATCAACCCGTTTGTTTAATACCACAGATAAACATAGCGATCGCCTGGATGACGTTGAACAATTTCTAGTCAAGTCCACCGAGTTCAACAGACGTTCTTCTCGCTGATAAATCTACCACTCAATCTTTTCCGCCGCGCCTGGTCGCAAGCTACCGCGCCGCACGACTCGCGTTGAGTTGCTGTAGGGATAGCCACCCGCCGCCGCCCCGCTGATTTTCTCACCCGTTAGCCTGACCTGACCTTCTTTCACCATTCGCAACTCTGCTGCGCTCTCATCCGCCATCACCTTTCTAAGTCCGCCCTCTTTTCCTACCTCTGGGAAAAAATGAACGGGTAGCACTTCACCCAAAATCATTTTCTCGACGATGCTGCTAGCGATCGCCCGAGCAGTCTCATCACTCAGCAGCAGGGGCAGTTGGTACAGGCTGGAGAGTGCCGCCTCAAATCTCGCCTCGCACTGGGGCACGATCAAATCGAGCAGTGCCAGGTCGAGTACATCTTTGCCGTAGGTTGTAGGAGCGCCGCCGACTTGCAGCCGCCTGGAGAGACGCAGGGCGATCGCGCCTTGGGTGGTGTACTTCATAAAGTGAGGTTTAGTCCCTCGCTCAAAATGCGATCAGATGTAGTGCCTAACTTTTGTGAAAATGCCGCGCTCTGATCTGGCAACTTGCCCAGCACATCATCTGGTGAAATGCCTGCTTTAATCAGCACCTTTGCCAGTTGATCGTAAATGCCCAACTGCTCAACCACAGTAATTCGTCCGTCCAGTTTTGCCAGGTCGATCGCTTTTGCCAGTGCCAAAACGCTGACACCCAGCTCCAGGATTTTAGGGATGTTGGAAAAGTTGAGCTTCATCAAGCAACCTTTCGAGCCGCGATGTAGCGATCATCAGAGACAAACGGAATGCCATTACCCACCGCGATCGCGTGTTCTCGGCGGGGAGACTTGCTAGTTTGCTCCGCGACAAAGAAAATGCCAGAAGCAAAATCTTTTTCCACCGTGGGCACAAATGCCCGTTCAAATTGCCCATCACGGGCGAATAGATAGGTGTTGTCGTCCAGGTAGTATTTATCGGTGATCACGCCGCTGGCAGACTCTTCTGAGTATTGAGCGTCAAACAGAATCAACTCCTTGGCGCGAGTGCGCTCGAGGATCAGGTCAGTCGCCAGCGCATCTGTGATGTAAGAAGCGGTGGTGTCCGGTGTAGTCGAGTCAGCTCCACTGCGGCGCATGACGGCGGTTTTCGCTTCCACGGAGTTGGCGACTTGCCGCAGGTTTGACCAGCGCATGATGATCTTTTGCGGGAAGCTACCCAGTACATCATAGTGAGCCGTGGCGTGTCCCTCCAAATTGGTCAGAGGCGTAGCCGTGGCGGGTTGACTCCACCGGGCGTTACCCGTGAGCGCAGCGGGTAGCAGTGTAGCCAGAGTGCCGGGATAGGTGAGAGCGACTCGCGCATTCGTCAGCGGGTCGGTATAGATGCAAGCGCCTGTGGTGGCAACCTGAAAGGCGAGGACGGTCAGCTTCTCGATCACACTGGGAACCAGGTCAGCAGTCAGACCAAAGAAGTGCTTTTCAATTTCGGCGGCGACTTGAGTTTGCACCGCTCCGGTCATGCCCAGATAGGTTTTCATTTTGAACATCAGTTCAAAGTCGCGCTCTAGGAAAAGCAACTTTTTACCGATCTTAAGGTTAGAGAATAGTTCCTCTCGCAACTCCGATCGCGGACGGGTTGCCGGGATGTCCTGATCTTCCGCCACGATAGAACCGATAGTGGGGCGATTGTGTTTGAATTTCAGCAACAGAATTTCCCGATCGACGTAGTTGGTAATCGGGAAAATTGAGGCGATCGCGCTCACCTCCTCCAACATGCGGAAAAAGGTAATATCGACAATTTTGTCCACATCTCGCTTTTTGCGAGAGAGCAGTTCAACGATAGAAGAATCGGACATAGCGGGTTACGGGTAGAGAGTTGGGAGTGAAAGACTAGGGAGTGAGCAGCGTGATTTCTGGGAGCAGTTTGGCGATGAAGCTATCCCAGTAAGGCAGGCGATCGCCGTAGACGGTGCAACTGGTGAAAATCGCCACATCGTTGGAAGTTTCATCCAGGTCGATCAGCGAGGGGATGAGTCCGTAGATCACATCAGTCGAAGCCAACACGCCCAGGGGAGCCAAGGCAGGCAAGCGCCGATCGACCGCACCGGATAGGGTTAGAGTACCCGTCGTCAGGTCAATACTGGCGATCGTCTCTACCGTTACGCCACCTTGCAAAGTGGTGACCGCATCCGCAATCGTCAAGGTGCCATTACCAGCCACTGTGATGGATTTAGAGATGGATAAAAAGTCACTGCCGAAAATGTGGATGTAGGCACCCTCGGCAATAAAGCTGGCTTTTGATCCAAGGCTGGCGGTGAAGGTGGTCGCCAGAGCCGTTGCCAGAGCAGTCAAGCTGGTGTAGCTGGCAACCGTATGCAGCGCCGACTGACCGCCGAGGGTGAGGGTTGCCGTGTCAGCATTCGCCCAGGTGCCCGCAAGATCCAATCGGGCATAGGGCGTAGGAATCGTTAGCACGTCGCCGGCTTTGAAAAGGGCGGCATTGGAAACGACTAAATCCGTCGCACTGGTGGTGACCGCAGCAGTCAACTTGGAGACTTTCAGCGGTGCGCCTAAGCCGTTCGCTTTCTTGACCGCCAAGGTTCCGGGCTGAATATATTTTTTACCGTTGGCATCGGGAGCGATCGAGGTCAGGTCCATCGTCAACATGCGCGGCGATCGCACTCCTTCGAGCGTGACCAACACACTGGTTGAACCTTCGTAAGCATTGGTTTCGAGTAACAGGTTTGTGGGCATGGCTTAGAGTTTTGAGTGTGGAGTGTGGAGTTCGGAGTGCGGAGTTTAGTAAAGCTTGCGAGGGATGTAAGTGGCTAGAAATTTATCAGCCGCGTCGGTGTTGTCTTCGCGCTCGTGGGGTGGAGCAGGGATTTCGTTTTCAGCGATCGCGGGGGCAAAGGCAGCAGGAGCAACGCTATGCTTTTCCAGTTGCTTCAGATGGAAATCTACGGCGGCGAGTTCGTCAGAGTTTTCTAGATAGCGAGTCAAAGACTTTTCGCCAAACAATTCTTCATATGCCGCAGTGCTGAGCTTGCGCGCATCTAGCAACGTGCGACCGCGCTCTTTTAGATTGTCGAATTGAGTCTTTAAAGCTTCTCGCTGTCGCGATGCGGCTAGCTCCTGCTTGGCAGTTTCTAGCTCGGCGCGTAGCTCCGTCTCGGCGGCGCTGGAAGTATTGGAGATAGGCGGGTTTTCTTCAGGCGGCATAGTTCCTCGAATGATGACGGGGTTGGTGGTTTCAGCGGAGCGCCCCACTCCGACGGATGCATCCGCAGGAATGGAACAAAACGAAATCTCAAGCACTTCCCAGTCGATGGAAGTGTAGGTACTCAAATCGCCTTCTTTTTGAGTGGTGAGTACCATCTCATAGTTGCGATAGCCGAAGGAAATATTAGAGGTGATGCCATCGAGCACATCTTGATAAAGTTGATCACCGGCTGCGGATTTTGAAAACCGGACGGTGGAATAGCCGCGCTTTTCGGTGGCATCAATCCAGGCTTTGACCACAACCCCCCGCTGATCATTCGTGTTGTGATTCCACAGCAGCGGCGCGGCATTGGAGTTGCAGCGGTCTAAATTGGCATGTGCTGGGTCATGGCTCAACACCTCATAGATGTAGTCCCAGATATCCCAGTTGATCCGCTGAATCGGGTTCTCGCTGGAAAAGCTAAACGTTAACTCGCGGCTATCCGTGGCAACTTGATCGACCTGTTGAAGGGGCAGGTAGCGAAACTGAACGGGTAGGGCGATCGTGGTGGCAGTCGCAGCGGTCATAGCAAATGTCAAGGTTTCCTGACAATCTTAGCCTGATCTCAGGAAAAGTCAGTATCGCTGTTCTAATGCCTTAGCTTTTTCCACTGCCAATAGAGCGATTTGTTTCCAGTTCGCCAGTTCAGTTTGCAACATGCGAATCTCCAGATCCGTCACCTGCTGCTGCATTCGCAACTGAGTGTTACGCAGCCGCAGCACTTCCACTGTCTTGAGTAGCTCCGATCGCTGCATCTTTCACCTGTTGGATAAGGGTCTGTGTTGGAGGAATGCCCACTAATTCGCGAGTGCGGTTGATCACCTCTAAATCTTGATTGGTCAAAGTGGGTCCATCGCAGATAGATTTAATCGCACCGACCAGGGCGATCGCGTCTTCATTTTTTTCCTCTGGCACCTCAAACGCACCCCACGCCGCCTGATTGCCAAATCGCCACTCAATCAACGGGCGGCAGACTCTCTCTAGCATTCCCTCTTTAATTTGATTGAGTGTCGCATCAATGGACATTTCCATTAGCATCATGTGCCCTGAATTTAAGCCGCTGTCGCCTGTGCCACTGATGCCCGTACTCACCACCGTTTCCGGCACGACTTCACCCATGAGCATGATCCGCTCCAAGTAGCGGAGTCCCTCAAAAAAGAAGGTGCCTGCACTGGCTCCGGTCATTTGTTGCAATGCTGAAATTTCGTTCCGCAGGTCAGTGACCAAAACCGAGCGGTTGTCTAAATCTTCCAACTGTTCCACCATGCGATCGCTAATCGCAATCCGCTTTTCCTGTCCGGTCAGCGGGTCAATTTTGGGAGTGCCAAACTCATCGGTTTCCACGATGTATTCCTCAGTTGGCACTCGCGCCACAATGATCGGCGTTGCCTGCCGCTGCCCACAGACGATCATCTCTGCCACTAGAATTTTCCAGGCTTCATAGGCTGCCACAATCCGCCGCACCTGAGCGATGCCGTAGGGGTCACGCCCCAAGGCGAGATAGGGCTGATTGACCACATGCACCCCTTTTTCGTAGGGGATGGTCGCATCTGTGCCCGTTGCTTGCCGCACTTTCAGCCCGGTGATTTCGCCGCCCGTGCCCTCGAAGCGATAGGAGCGCGGGTCAACGGCGAGTAGCGTATCGAGCCTAAATTCGGTGCCCTCTTGCCGAACAGAGAACTCAGAGAAGGAATAGCCGATCGCGATCGCTAGCATCATCTCTGCTACGGACCAGGATAGTGAGCCGCGCATCTGCTCAAAGTTTTGCCGCATCCATTTTTGAATGCGCTGCTTCGGGTGATTAAATTCACCCAGTTTGGTTAATGCCCACAGCACTTTAATCTCAAAGCCCAGCCCTGCAACCGGGTGAGTGATCAGGATATCCAAATAGCGCTCAATCGGGTTGGCATCCTGATTAGAGATTTCAGCGGTCAGCGTATTGACCAGCCGGGTCACAGCCGGAGCGATCGCGCCTGGGTTTGGAGTGAGGGGCATGTGCAGTACAGCGGAACTGCTAACAGCTTACGCGATCGCTCTCCAATCGCACTGTCAGCTTGCTGGTTTACCAACAAAAATGTATTTGGAACCGTCAAGAAACTCACTACGCTTGTCTTTGATGAGGTAGTAGATAGTATCTAAGAGTAAGAAAAGCCTTAACGAGTTTATCTCTGTATATAGTGACTCTTCATATCTACCATGCTCAAGAATATGGCGATTTGGAAAAACATCATCAACTGTATCGAACCATTTTTTAAAGGTCGATAAAACAGGTCCATCAACGATGAAAGATATTACTGACTCAATAACTATTGGATATGACAAAGAAAAAGGATCTCTGGTTAGAAGAATGTCTTTAAACTTCGTGGTCTTCGATTTTTGATTCCAGGGAACTTCGTTACTAGGTAACTGAGTAAAAATCCAATCTGTGATTATCCCCTCAAGTTGAGGCATGAGAGTATGTATAGATAGCGAGTATTTACCGTTTTTATGAGCAAAACAGCACTCCTCAAGTATGGTCTGTCTAGATTTGAAAATATCAGTAGCTCGCCAATCCTCTAGCATTTTCTCTAGTAAATCTTTTTCGTAGCAGTACTTCTGAATGGTTTCAACTGCTTCTTTGGGTGAGGTTTCAATAAGTCGAACTACTTCTGATAATGGATAAGGCATCAATCTAGGAATAAGCCATAAACCTTCTTTGTAGAGTTGACTTTGAATTTTATCGCAGGAGAATGCTTCTGCTGCGTAATCGGCAAAAGATTGAGTTATGAGGGTGATCATTGAATCTTGAACTTCTTTTTCTGCCTCCTGTCGATCCTCTAAAGTCAGTTCCCAATTAGGTGTTGCGTCAAAAATAATATCGTATTCACCATTAATCCTATGCTTTAGAAATATGAAAGCTACTCGCTCACCATTTTCTTCTGGAAGCACTACCGAGTGAAAACCAGCCAATTGATGGAGATATGCAGGAGCATCTGCTTCAACTGCCTCGGACGTAAGAACCCATACCATCCAATCGATCTCATCATTAAATAAAACTACTGGTTCTTGATTGCTTGGCAGCTTGACTAAACACTGCTTAACTCTAAATTCGTCAGAGAGTTTTCCCTCATCACGCCGCTTTCTAATTTCGGGCATGACGTACAAGTTAGTGACTTGGTTGAACATCATACTGTCACCCCTTAGTGCCTTTATTCACAGACTCCTTAACTGTCACACGCTTTTTCAGCAATCCCAACAAGATCAACCGCTTGCTTTCATCTTTGGCAAGCGCCGCGATCGCGTCCAACAACTCACCCGTCGCCCCTTCTCCTGAGTAAAGATAGCCGCACTCAAAGGCAAGCTCCTTTAATATCTCAGATGTATCGATCCCAGTACGAACATTAATGACACTTCGTGGAATATCTTTGGGTTTTCTTGCCATAACTGCTTGACACTAATTGACGATGTGACTTACAATTAGTGTACAGCACAAACAGCAGAAAGCGCTCCGGTCTGGACAACTAAAGCGCTTTCCCTGAAAAAAGTCTCAGGAGACAACACAATGTTAACTCAAACCGCTCCGATTTCTTCCACTGAAACAGAAAGCACTTGCGACGGACGCGGCTCCGATCGCATCGAATACGCCCCCGTCTGCGCTCAATGCAAATTCTTCGATGTCACTCGCAATATGTGCGAAGGCAAGTTGGTCGCCTGGGAACACGATCGCAGCGTTGTAGTTCGCCCCCTTGCCAACGCCACCGACAAAACTTGCAGCGATCGCTACGTTGAATTTCTCCCTTTCTAAATTCCTCAGCAGGGGCGAGTGTTCGCCCCTTTATTACTCATGCGTTACATCCTGCTTTCCAGCAATCAAATTGTCGGCTACCTCCAAGAACTTCCGCACGGCTATTTAGTCGTCTTTAAAGATGGCAGAAAAACCTTCGTCGCCTCGCTCTCGGAAATCCAAGGCAACGGCTATCAAATACGATCCGGAAACGGATCGGCTTAGAAAATACTGCCACGCCATGATCGAAGTGTTGGCAAAGCACAGACTTTCAACCAAGCTGCTGTCTCAAGCGGCTGACCTACTCAAACTCTACGCTGCCTACAAAGGAAAGGTGAAATCATGAACATACAATCCACTCCTGTAGACGATTTACTAGAGCAGCTTAAAGCACCCTTTCCAAAGGAATCTCACAAAGCGCGCAAACTTCCTGGCGGCAGCTACTACATATACGTGCCTTGGGATTGCTATGTCGATCGCTTGAACCAACTTCTAGGGTTGAATTGGTCAATCTCCTACTCCGATCCAATCGTCGTCGGTGATTACCTGAGTGTTCGCGCTCAACTGACGATCGCGAGTGAAGTAGGCATCACCATTCGCGACGGTCTGGGCACAACTCGCACATTCCCAGAGCTAAATGACGAAGGGAAGGAAAAGATCATCGGCGACCCGCCCAACAATGCCACGAGAGAAGCGCTTAGGGATGCTTGCCATCAATTCGGCATGGGACGCTATCTCGACAATCAGGCAGAGGTTTGCAACCTTCTACAGGTTAAAGATCCGCAGACGCTTTACGTCCAGACTTCACGCCCAAAAAAACCGGGCGAGATTTCCCGCGAACAATGGCAAGCCAAGAAAGCGGCAAATCAATGATGCAGCGATCGCTAATAGCATTAGGCTCTCACGTCTCTGGCATCGGCTTTGATGGAAAACCTTATGAAGGAGTCATCAACGAAATCGGTGATACTTTCATCTTTTTGGAGCCTGGAGAGCGTCCCCACCATTTCAGGCGATTGCTGATTAGAGAAACGCTTAAAGTGAGGGGTGCAAATCTCCTCACAAACTTTGTACCAACCTTGGATTAGAGAATTATGGTGATTCACGTTTTGTTCCACGCCAAATCGATCGCACCCTTCCGCCCCTGCGTGGATGGACTATTCGCAGCCTGGGCAGCAGTTCAGGCAATGCCCGACGCTCGGCTCGTTCCGGCAAAATATCAAGAGCCGCCGAAGTTGAGCCTAAAGCGGGGCGATCGCGTCTATTTGCTTGACCTGACTTATCCAGCGCCCGTGCTGGAAAATTGGGCAAACACCGCAGATGTAACCGTATTGGATCATCACAAACAGGCATTGGAGGATTTGCGATTCCTCAGCGATCGCATTCTCAAAACTTTCGACATGTACCGCTCCGGCGCGGTCATCGCTTGGGAGCATTTTCACCCCGGCAAAGAGGTGCCCGAATTGTTCCGCTATGTGCAGGATCGCGACCTCTGGACAAAGCAACTGCCCAACTGTGACTTGGTGAGTTTGGGCTTGAGCGAAGTGATTCAGGATCTCAGCCTTGAGCAGGCATTGGCGCTGCTGCCATCACTCGCCATCGGAGAATTGGCACAAACGGGACGGCACATTGACATTGAGATCAAACAGGCGATCGCTTATGCAGTAGCTCACCACTCAACCCGTTGCGTCATCGGTCATGTAGTGCCATTTTTCAAATGCCGCACACCCCGACAGAAACAGGCATATTCCGATATCGGACACGCCCTGGTCAATGCCAACCCAAAAGCCCCTTTTGCTGTGGTACAGACGGGCAATGGGTGGGCGCTGCGGAGTGAAAACGATAGAGCCGATGTTGCCCGTATCGCCAAAATGATTGGCGGCGGTGGGCATCGTAATGCCAGCGGTGCCAGGTCAGAGTTACCCGGCTGGATGGTTTAGAGTGTTTCAAATTTCAGAAGACTATGGAAAAACTTGGGTCACGATCGCCATCTGCTCTTGGATGGATTCTGACTACCCAAGATTAAAATCAGCCTACGAAAAAGCTGGCTATGCCACCCAGTATGTTGAAGCATCACTTGAGCCGCCAGCCCAATGATTCCAACCCCGCTTGAGAACCCCGCACAATCACCCCGCCCCTGCAATGCACAATGCAGGGGTTTGTTTTTGCCACAATGCCGATGAGATAGGGAGCCGTCACGCGATCGCCCGGTTGCCACATCATGGTTGCCACATCATGTTGGTTCACAATTTTGCCCTGTGGGGAACATTGGTCAAACTTGCCAGAACATTGGTCATTTTGTCATGCCCAAAATTGCCGCAATAATGCTGTCAATCGGTTGCTGAGTATCGAGCATGTGCTGAATGGCATTTCTCCGAGCGATCGCCACATCATGTTCATCATCATGCCCTGCCACAATTTCGGTCAGCACCAATTTCACCAGAGCATCAACATGGTGCAACTGCTGACCCAAACGAACGCGATCGCCACTTCACTCTTTAAGCAGCTTAATCAAGGCATCAATATGACTGAGCATCTGACCGCGCCGAATCATAATTTGATGATTTGCCGCATCATCCGCTGACAACTCCAGACTTTTCAATTTGCCGAAGTCTCTCCATCGCAGGCGATAACGAACGCGATCGCCAGACACTTCTTCATGGAGCCAACGATCAAACAGCACTGGCAACTGCTCAAGCTCAGCAGCCTTGTTTGATAGATGAGCAATCAGTTCTGCGCTTTCGGGATTGACCTCATCCAGCTTTCCTGAAACTGGTGAGATGGGCGGAGGAGTAATATCTGAGGACTGAAGATCACCCAAAGAAACCTTGACAGACTCTAGGGCATTCACCACTTCAGGAGTCCATCGAAACCACTCGCCACTAATCCTGTACTGATTGAGTCGAGCATGAATCCCTTTCTCAAGCTTCCTTGAGCCTGGAAATACAGCAATTACTTCTAACCGCTGAGGGTTGCCTGTCTGAAGCTCTTTAATGCGAGTGAACGGATCAGAACTAAATCCAACCTTCACAGCGTCGCCACATCGAATAATGTAAATCATGGTGCCTACTTCTATTAGGTACAACCCCTGGGGTGTCGAATGTTCCCAGCATTCAACCCGCGAGGGGTACTCTTGTATTATCCCATTAAAAACCATACCTAGCGCCAGTTTCAGAGATTTTCATCCAAGCTTCTTAGGTACTTCAAGAGAGCATCACAATGCGCCAATGCTCTACCTGCTGCAATGCGATCGCGCCACATCGCCACATCTTTGGCATCCACATATTCTGGCGGCTTACTCATCGACTTGTGCCACACCAGCCGCACGTAACCCCGCCCCGCACTTTCTAGCCATGCGTTAGTGAGTGCGGTTTTTTGCAGCCGCTCTCGCAGCATTTCAAGCGCTTGTAGGGGTTCAGCCTCGAAAGCCTCATAGACTTGCTCGGTAAAGGTTACAGAGTTTATAGGGGTTGGGGTCAGCAAAGGCGCGTCACAGTGTAGGGGTTCAGCCTCGTCAAGCGTAGGGGCTAAGGTCAGACTACTCGTAGGGGTTGGGGTCAGCATTCGTAGGGGTTCAGCCTCTACGCTGCTCGACGGCGGCGAGAAACCATTGTCAACGACCTGCTGTGTATGGCTTTCATTTTGTAGGGGTTCAGCCCCTACGTCCCAAGGTATGGGATCGGAATGAGAAACATGAGCCAGCCAAGTAGGAGGGAAGGGTTTGACCAGTCCCTTGTCGCTTTTTACAATCACCTTGCCATCTTGGTACTCGACAACCTCACCAGTTTTGTTCAGGCTGTTACCCCTGATCACCCTGACGCGATCGCCCGGTTCAAACAGCATTACTCGTTCATCAACGCTCATAGCTTAAATCCCATCAGCTAGAAAACCTTGAAGCTGAAAATATAAAGGGCTTTTCACGCCGTTGCGCTTTGCCTCAGCACGGCACGCCATTTCTACCCCTTGAATCAGTTGGCGATTGCGATCGTCCGCCGCCTCTGCCTTCTTTTTCCATTTCTCAGCAAGTTTGGCAATCGTGTTCGCATAGTCCACGATTTTGTTGTACTCCGATCTCTGGGTTTCATTCCGCTCCATCAACTCCTCACAAAGTTGGAGCAGTTTCCCATTCGCGGCAAATGCTAGCTCTAACATTCTGTAGGGGCAGTCCTCAGGGCAATCGTCATGATTCGCTCCTACCTCCACAGCGCTTGAAACTCCGCACTCTGCACTCTGCACTATTTCTTCTGGCATTGACACTTTTTCACCCTCGCCCGATCGCTCCCCTGATGTCCGCCGCCACAGTCTTGGCAGCACAGCACCCGCCCAACAAACCACCGCCGATCCTGCTCTAATGCCTTCGCTATCCGCTCCGATGGAATCACCCACTCCAGACCGGGCACCGTGTAGCCCTGGCGTGACCCATCCCAAAACCACGACTCGCACCCATAAACACACTGCCGATTGAGCGCGGCAACAATGCTTTTTGTAGTGCCTAACTTTTTGATGCGCTCAACTTTTTTGTTGGCAGGTTGCAGCGGATCTTTGCCCAAATATTGCTTCACCCGCTGCCGCACCTTGCCCGTGTGGCGATCGCGGTAGCTTTCCACCTCATAGCGGTATCGCACTCCTTTGATCATCTTTGTGCGGATGAATGTCACCAGCGGATCAACACCCCTTCAAAGGGCAGTCCGTAAAGGTCTTTGAAAAAATCTCGCATGGAGGCGAGGCTGTCAAAACCATCTGCCAGGGCGATCGCCCGTGCCTCTGTGAACAGCGATCGCTTGCCGTCCAGGGTCAGCACAAGTTCATCGATCAGGCTGTCGTCAGTTATCACCACATCCTGCACAGTGAGGCAAGTCATCTCTTTCAAGAGGCGAGAAGACTTAGTTCGCTGTCCGGTGTAAAGTTGCAACGTTTGACCAGGGCTTGGCGTTTTCTTGCTCCGCTTGCGAATGGTTTGGCGCTTCTTTCCACTGGCAACTGCATCGGCAAATTGAGCCTTGAAGTTAATGGCGACCATCAGTTTCCTCTCGCTTACGCCAGCCCTCAAAGTCAATCGTGAGTTGAGTGTTTTGCAGCGAGATCACACCCTTTTCATCCAGCGCCGCGATCGCTGCCAGCAAGTGGCGTTTCGTTAGCCGCTTCGTCCTTCCGGTGTCAGGGTCAGCAACGCCTGACCAGTCAAGGATAAAATTCTCGATGTCGATATCTGTGCGCCCATCACGGGTAAGTGCCGCATCCACATAGGCAAGATGACTGTAAATGCCTAAATCCCATTTTTCGATAATCTCAGCCTTGCTTAAAGCCGATCGCGCCTGCCGGGTTGAATCCAGAGAGAGAAGTTTCATAGCTGTTACCTGTAAGTGATCTTGAAAATTAGAGTGGATCAAAACCCCATTGCATTGCTTCATCCAGCCAGCGATCGCAACTGGCAAGATCTGTAATTTCCTGCACTGATTTTCGCAGCGCCGCCAGTTGCCCCTGCTCTCCCTCTTCCCAACATGGGGCATTGATATAGAGTTGCAGGTATTGTTTAATCAAGCCCATCTGCTCAGGCGTGGGGGCAGGGCATTGATTGGGGTATGCGCCATGATTGATGTAAGCCATCATTGCTGGCTGCAAAATGCCACTGGTTTCGTTCCTCCAGTAGGGCAGTAGCACAAGCGTTTTGCCAGCCGCCATCTCAGCGGCGACTTCATCAACAATCTCTCTTAGCTGAGAATCGGTGACGGGCTCATCGTCATCCCACAGCACGATCGGATCTTCATCGGGTTCGTAAGGTTCGGGCATTTAATTGGCTCCTTTATTTAAAACAAATTCACATCTGCTCACAGCTCGATTACCTCCTGAGCAATCCGCTGCAACTCTGCCAACGGCACCAATAGTCCGATCGTGTTGTAGCTGCCGCCCTTCCCCTGATTGGGAATCTCCCGCTCTGGGTAGCATTGCCAGCCGCTCAGTTCCAGCCGCAAGAAATCGAAGGCGATGCGATAGATCCGCTTTTTCTGCGGGATGAAGTAGAGTAGCCAGGATGCCTGGGAGGTATACGCCCAACCCAGCTTTCCCTCTCTGTCACAGCTAATCGTTTCGATAAAAGCGTTGCCCGTGCGATCGGCTGTCCAGTCGGTTTTCAGTTCCACCCAATGCACGGCGTTGTTTGTCCGGTCTGTAAACGTGAAATCAATCCCCTGCTTTTGCAGATCCTTGGATGCAGGAATCACATTGAAGGCAGGCTGGAACACCTCATAAATGAACTGCTCCGCATCCTTCCCTTTGCTGTGCTGTGTGTTGAATGTGTAGCTCATTGGCTATCCCTCAAAATTTTTTACTCATCCGCCAGTAATTCTTCTTCCATCAATTCGCGCAGTTGAACTTCGAGCGGCTCAACTAGAGCGATCGCCGTCTCAGGCTCAACCCCCTTGGCAATCAATTTCTGGAAAACTCGCTTACAAGCTTCTGAGGCAGCCTCTTCAATGTCCAATGCATTGATCATGCTCTTTCCCTCATTGGCTGAAATACCTGCTCTACCAGCTTGCCAAAAACTAACTGTGGATTCACCTTTCGCCGTTGGCACTGCTTAAGCAACTTCTCTTCAAGCTGCTCCAACAACTTCCACTCCTCAAATGTCGGCGGCTGGTCACAGCGCACCAAGTAGCGGCGCTCGTCCAGCGTCACCAAGTACGTTTTCAGGTTTCGTACAAAATCCTCATACTCCGCAAACTGCGGATCATCCTGGCGCACGGGCAGCGGCGCATCTAAGGCTTTCGCCAAATCCACACAGGCGGAAATCGCATGTTTCGGCAACCGCACCGATTCAGTTTCGGAATTCCACTTAGGAGGGCGGGGCATCATCCACCTCCACCGGAAACACCGCATCTAGATAAGATCTGGCGCAACCTTGATCGCCATTTTGCAGCAGAAACAACGCCAGCGCCGCTGTCATCACCCGCTCCTGATCCCAGCCGGGATGCTGTGAAAGGTGAAGCCTGAGCGCATCGTGAAGGGATTCAGGCAATTCAATCAGCAGCGAAACGTTCATTTGTAGTGCCTAACTTTAAAAACTAAAAAGCGATCGCCGTGATAGCGATCGCTTTATTCTTCATTCATCAACACTTCTGAAATCAGCGCTCTAGCCTCATCCATTTCCCGATCAATCCGCTGCAATTGAGTCTCGTATTCAGCCTTGCGCTGCATCACTACCTCATAGCGACTCAGCACTTCTGCGCGCTGCTCTATCAGCTTAGCGATCAACCGGGAACCAATTCCCCCAGAATGACTGTCCGTCTGTCCGCTTGAGCTTGTCCACGGGCGATCGCTCGGATCAACTCCGCCCGCCCCTGAAAACCTAAATCCTTCGCTTTTTCTTCCAATGCCTTCCAATCCTGAGGGTTCATTCGTAACCCTACATTCTGAGCGACCTCCCCCTTCTCCTTCTTCGGTCTTGCCATCCGGCTGTCTCCAATCCATTTGATACCTCATTATTGCATATACGAAAACATTGACAGTTTATCGCATATACGTTTAACCTGCAATAGGTTACTGTATATACGATAACCTTGCACATTCACAAATGCGATCGCGCTCAGGATGGCACTCCCTCGCGATCGCATTCCTTTCATTAGGAGTATTTAAATGCGCTATGACCCCTCTCATCCGTGGGTAATCGTGACCAACATTCCCGATCGCGGTCGCCACATCTTAGGCAGTCGCGCCTATGCAGATCGCGGCACCGCCGAAGTTTATGCCAAGCATCTACGCCGCCAGTTGGCTCAAAGTACTCATACAGTTTGGAGGGTGAGCGATGTTTAACTGGTTCCCACCTCCAGCGCCAGCCGAAGCTCAACCTGTAGTGCCTAACTTTTCGCCACCTTCCCTAGCAGAGCAAATCTTGCAGGCTTGCGAAACACCGATTACTTTGGGCACCCTCAGCGATCGCCTAGCTCTGCCCTACCATCAACTCTCTCCCACAGTCACCGAGCTAATTGGTCAAGGCAAACTCAAAACCACCTTCCTGTCAGTCGGCGGCTTGAATTGCATTCACTACGCCAGGAGCGAGCGATGAATCACCTAAGCCGGGAACAGCTAGAGGCTGAAATCGTGCTGACGCGGCACATTCTCGAAACTGTGAGAATGGCGCGCCAACTGGCAGGCAACCCGACCAATTCGTATATGGGCAATTTTCTGAGAGAGATGGGCGATCGCGCCGCCACTCAAGAATCGCTACTACAAGAGATCCTCAAGCGGTCGCAGGACTTTGAGGAAGTCCAGGGCGATCGCAACTAACAAACAACTACAGGAGACATCATGATCAGACTTTTACTCGCAGCCCTGCTCACCCTTACCCTTGGAGCCGCTGACATTGCTCAGTCTCAACGCGCACCGTTACGCATCGTCACAGTCGATCGAGCAAAACTGTCTGCTAATCAACGGGTAGATTTTGAACAATACCTGCGAACCGCCGACATACCGCCAACCCAATCGAGAAACTATTGTCGATATTTTGAGAAGCCCCAGGCGTGGTGTTTGTACTTGGATAAGCCCGTCGCCGATCGCCTATTCCAAGATTTGAGCCGTCGCTTTGGCTCCGCCGCCTCCATAGAAGTCGTCAATCGTCTGCGATAACCGCCTGATGAGTTCGGGTCGTGCCGAACGAAACACCCGCTCTGGGTGTCGCGGATAGCGTCCAAAACTAACCGCACTGAAGCGTGAAACCTTCTCTATTAGTGGCTTCCGGCTTGAGAGAATACTTGGTTTCCGAGTGGAACTGAAGTTGCGAAGCCTATGAGTATAATGATTTCCGCTTCAGTACACTAACTACCATCACTCTCCCGCTTCAGGGATGTTTGCCCTCCCATAGCGCGAGGGTTCAGAGAATAAAGGCACTTAGAGTGAAAATAGCAGGAATCGACGTTAGCCGTGGCAGCATCACCATTATTGTGCTGTCCGAAATTCCCGATGATTTGCGAAAAGTCAGACGGAATGCGATCAAACTAACCGCCGACCAAAAAGGCATTGAAGCCTTGGCGGCATTAGAGTTTGATTGTGCTGTAATGGAGCCATCAGGAATCCATTACAGCAAAATTTGGGCACACCATCTAACCCTCTTAGGGCGGGAAATCAGGTGGGTTGACCATCAAGAAATCAATAACTATCGCAAATCATGGAAGATTAGCAATAAAACTGATCAACTAGATGCGATCGCCCTAGCTTGCTATGGGCTGGAACGATACAACCGCCCTAGTCACTTTATTAAGGCGCAACGGGGAGAGGTGCGATCACTCTGCCTCCAACTCAAACATCTCAACCGCTCCAGGAATCCGCTAATCAATCGACTCAGGCAGCAACTCGCAGCAGAATTCCCCGAAGTGTCCGAGCGAGAAGTAAAGCGCCCCTGGCTGATTGAAAACCCGCCCGGTCTGTGGCGGTTCATCGCTGGAGAGCGCATCACCCCAAAATGGCAAGACGAGTTAGATAGCTCAATTGGCACCGGGATAACAAGCTTTACCCGTGGATTAGCACGGCAAATCTGCGACAGTGAACGGCTCGAAGTCGAAGTTGAAATAGCGCTTGCGGCAGAGCTAGAAAAGCCTGAATATGCACCCTACCTGAAAGTATTTGAAAACTATGCTCTAGGAACTCGTGTAGGGGCATTTCTACTATCCGAAATCTATCCATTTGAGCAGTTTTTAAGCAGCGATGGGAACCAGATCAATGAATATGTTGATACTGAAACAAGCCGTAGCCGTCGCAATCGCTCTCTAGGCGCATTCAAGAAGGCGTGTGGGGTCGGCATGGTCTATTACCAAAGTGGTGATAGTCAGGGCTGGAAGGCAGGAGGAAATAAGGATGTTCGCAGCGCTCTTTGGCAATGGTGCAAAATTGCGGTCGTGATGTCGCCAAACCTCGAATTAGAGGCAATCGCAAAGCTGAGAGATTATTACAAAAATGGCTCAAAGCAGATAGTGGATGGCAAAGAAGTTATCTTCTCGCCTGGGGTTCGCAATCAAAAAATTATGCGCGTGATCAGACGGGCGATCGAAATGATTTACAGGGATTTATTAAGGGAATTAAAATAGACGTGATTCCCTCAATAAACCATGGGATCAGAACGCGAGATCCCTAACTTAAAACCAGCATAAACATGGAATCACTGAGTAAGTCTCTAGCTTTTTAACTGTTAAATCCCTAGGGACTATACTCAGGAAGGTTTACAGCCTTCCTAGGCAATTCTAACGACACCTTTACTTGAATTTGGAAACTTAGGTGGATGATTTGGATGATTTTAGCGATCGCGGCTTAATTTCTGCCTTTGGGCACCCTCCTGAACTATCACAAGCAGCTTTCGTTGCCCACAGCGCAACCGTTATCGGTTCGGTGACCGCTGAACGAGGAGCCAGCATTTGGTATGGCGCAGTCGTTCGTGCGGATGTTGAGAAAATTCGGATTGGGGCAAGCAGCAATGTTCAAGATGGAGCCATTTTACACGGCGATCCAGGAGAACCTACCCTGTTGGAAGAGTATGTCACCATTGGACATCGCGCCGTCATTCATGGTGCTCACGTAGAAAGCGGCTGTCTGATTGGCATTGGGGCGATCGTGCTAAACGGCGTACGGATTGGGACAGGCAGCATTGTTGGGGCAGGAGCCGTGGTCACAAAAGATGTTCCACCGCGATCGCTCGTTATCGGCATTCCTGGCAAAGTAATTCGCAACCTGTCAGAAACAGAAGTTGCCGATTTAATTACACATGCTCAGAACTATGAGAAACTTGCTCTTGTTCATGCTGGCAAAGGAACGGATTTAGGATTTACCGCTTAAATCAGCAAAACAACAGCGCCACAGAATCTGCCACTTCGCATTTTTAACAAACTAGTCTTTTTACAAAAGGGCTAGTAAAACGCTCCTACATGCGATAAAACAGAAGTATGAGAATCATTTAAAAATCTTTATCAACGGGCAAAGAGGTACTCTATGGACTGGCGTTTACTCATTGTGGTTCTTCCCCTAGCATTAGCAATCGGTTGGGTCTTCAGAAATATTGGTCAACAAGCAATCAAACAAGGTCAAGATTTTATCTCTAAAGAATAGTCTTAGAACTTATCTTTACTTCAACAGTTATCATTTGCCTCCTTAACGGAGGCATTTTTGTGAACATAGCCCTAACGCTATGCCCTATGCCCTATTCCCTTATCTCCTATTCTCTATCACCTGACCCCTACGCTGTTTGCATCATCCAATCCAAACAGCGCTGCATTTGTTGGTGCATTGTTTCTCGGTCTGCATGATAGCGGCGACCATGCCCCGGCAAGACCCATTCAAACGAATATTCAGCGAGTTTATGCATTGATTGCGTCAGTTCTGCCCAGGAATACCAACAGGCAGATCGGAAGGCAATTAGCTGATCGAGATCGCTAGACCAAGCAAGATGGTCGCCCGAAAACAAGAATGTATTGTTGTAAAGCAATACCGTGTGCCCTTTGGTATGTCCTGGGACTGGAATAATCAGCAAATCGGGTGCTAACTGAATGGGATCAGATCCAGAAAGCTGCACTTCTACACTACGAGTCCCTTGAGTTATTTCATGCTGGTGTAAAATGCGATCGCAGTTGAAGTGATCACGAAATTTCTGATGATCCGCCACATCATCACGATGAGTCAGATATAAATACCGAATACCACCCATTTTCTCTAATTGTTTGATTAAAGGCGGCGCAAAACAAGGTGAATCTACCAGCACATTTCCGTCGGAACGCTGGATAAGATAGCTGGCAGCACCAAAAGAATTTTCTGCATGATAGCCGCAGTGGTAAACATTCTCTGCGACAGGAATCGGAAAACTTTGATGAGCGTCTTTAATATTTTCAGGCTTTTCAAGGGTGCCAATGGATGCCGTTGGGCAAGCAAGTAACGCCTGCATTGCTTGTAGGCGTTCAATAGTATTGACAGGCTGATGCTGTACCGCAGATTGCTCGTCTACTTCGTAAAAGACTGCTGGAGCCATCCAGCGACAAGTATCGCAATTAATACAACTGGAGTCTACGTAAAAATTACCGTCAATATTTTCAGGACGGCGCTGAGTTAAGTGAGCCATAAAAGTCTAGGTTGCGACTGACTACCAATCGCTTGTACGTTTTATCTATCCCTATTTTAAGATTCCGCTTGGGTAATCAGCCCGTCGCTATAAACACGAAGTCGCCGTCCGCGCCAGTAAACATTTTGTCCATAGGAACCCATGACCCACACTGCGAAACTCAGCAGATCGCGGAGCGGCACTGCCCACAGCCAGCGAAGCAGATTGGAGGCTTGCATACTGCGGATGGAGATCAATATTTGGACATAGCGAACTAGAAAGCAAATTAGAGTGAGAGCGATCGCCCAATTTGCAAAGCGAGATATCAGCAATAAGGGTAAGCAAAATACAGTAGCGTGGCAAAAGATCATTGAATAATACTGTGCGCCCCGGTTAAAGCGAATCGTGCGTGCCCAGCGGAGTTCCCGTTGATAAACATCGCCAATGCTTTCTGTGCCTGTGTCTGATTCCAATACATAGCGAGATAGTTCCACAACATAGCCTGTTGCGGCTGCCCGTTTGCCAATGTTGTAGTCAGATCCAATCCGGTTTAAATGTAAGCCACCATAGTTGAGTAGAGCATCTCGGCGAGTGGCGATCGTGGTTCCGATGGCGCATTTTAGCCCTCCATCGATCGCCCGTGCAATCAATAAACTTGGAATAAAGTCAAAACAGCGTCCAAAAGACGCGATCGCCGCACCCAACGATTGAGGATTGTAGCCAATAAACGCACAAGTCACCATGCCTACTCTGACATCCAAGAGAGGAGTCGTCACCGTCTCAATATAATTAAGTGGAACGCGAATATCACTATCAACAAAAATAATCCAGTCGTACCGAGCCTCTTCCAATAAATAACTTAGACTGCTGTCTTTATAGTTAATTCCCCGTGGTTGTAGCTCAGTAAAGACTCTCACCTTATCAGGAAATTTATCCGCTAGCTTTTTGAGTATTGGAATTGCTGGATCGTGCGGATCAACAACCCCAAACAAAACCTCATAGTCTGAATAGATTTGATTACAAAGAGATGACCAATTTTCCCAAGCTCCTGCATCTAGCCCACAGACTGGAACCAAAATGGAAACAGGGGAAACGGCGACAGGATTGAGAAAAGGAGAGTTTTCTGTACTGAGGCTAATAATCGTTGCTTGCTCTAGAGCAGCATCACAGCCAAAGAAACGACTAGTAAAAAAGGCACATCCCAAATAAAACGCAACTCCTCCAGTAATCAACAGTCCAAACATCACTTCTAAAACGATCATTGTTCAGATCCACAAGGATTCCAGTTGACTTCTCATTTTCTCTCAATCTATTGCATTTAGACTTTCTGTCTAATGGTCTCAAAATATAATCCCTATGTTGTCGTGCTTTTATGCAGGCATTTTAGAAAAATATTCACTCAAAAACAGAGTGTGAAAAAGTAACCTTTTTGAGATTTAAAAAAAGACCGTAGGAGTGTAAAAAATAACACTCCTACGGTAATCAATAAAGGCTTAAGTCAATAAGTCCTTAACCTTCTACAAATTGAAATCTGCCAGTTTTCTAGCTCAACCAAAAGGCAGCTTTCACAGGCGGAGTTTTATTCTCGTTCAAGCTAGGGATCTGAGATTCAGCAAGCTCTTCTAAAGTCTGTAATTCTAACGTTTGTTCAGCCTGCGTACTCCAAATCATATCAGTTAGTAACCAGTTAGAAAGTTCAAGTGCTACGGGATGAGGAGGCTCTTGCATGAAGGACGACTCTCCTTTTGCATGAGCTTGTACTAAATTAACAACCCAAGGCAAAAAGTCTAGGAGTTGATCAGGTAAAACGGTTAGTTCCAATTGCCATTTCTGATTTACGCCTCGAAAAGCTTGTGCTTGCCGAGCAAAACCCATATTGCCAGCACCTTTATTAATCGCAACTCGCAGAATAAAGGGTCGTTTAACTGCTAACTCATCGGGAGCACTTAAGGCATAAATGTTCAGATAGTTGAGTTGCTCTCGGTCATTCAACCAAGAGGCAACAAAGGAAATGCTGTTGTAGGAACTGCCACTAATTTTGACAGGCACTTGCATTGCAGCCACAAACTGAGTGTAAAACTCAGTTCTGAGACTAGAAAGAACACGGATAGATTCTGGAGTCATATCGTAAAAGCTTGGATGAGCTTGATTGTTACCACCCAGACTGATTGCCCGTTGAGTCTTTTGTTGGCTGAGGTATGGATGAAGTCGTATTGAGTTGATGCAATATTAAGGCAATGAGTAAACCCAATACAGCGCTTACTTATAGCGAAATAATGAGTTCCGTTTACGCTGCTTATGTTTGGCAACGGCTTTGCGCTTTTCTTTTTCTAAGGGTGTTTCAAAGTGCCGATTTTTCCGCATATCCTGAAAAATTCCTGCTTTTGAAACCTGTCGCTTGAATCGGCGCAGAGCAGACTCAATTCCTTCATTTTCCCCTAGAACTACTTGAGCCATTCTAGATATCCCTCGTGTGACTGTGAACTAAAAATATACTCGAAAAGTTCTAGCAGAGTGATGCAGTTAACTGGCTCTGCTAGAACTCCAAAATTTTATTTGTGGTGCAAAATTTAGAAGCGTCGCTCGCGATCTCTATTGTTACTGCCACCCCAACCGCCACCTGAAGAACCGCGGTCTTCTTTAGGCTTCGCTTTGTTTACCTTTAAATCGCGCCCCATCCATTCGGCACCATCTAGAGCCTCGATCGCAGTTGTTTCTTCAGCTTCTGTTTGCATTTCCACAAATGCGAAACCCCGAACACGACCTGTTTCGCGATCTGTGGGTAGTTGAACACGTTTGACAGTACCGTACTCACCAAAAGCTTGTTTCAAATCATCTTCTGCAACCTGATAGGACAAATTTCCAACATAAATCGACATAGAAAATGTCTCCGAGACATAGAAAGGGCATGAGGGTTAAATTCGGAGAAACACTCATGAACAAAAGCGCTTTAGAAAAACCGAAAATAATTACCTATTGGGCAATCATAGCACAGTCGTAAAAGACAGCATTATAGGTGAATTTTGGTAAAGGGCTGTGCAACCAAACTAGATAGATTAATTTTGGTGATGCTGAATTATTAGTTAAAAATTACCTTACGCGCCCTACCTTGAAAATGACATAAAAATCTCAATGATATGGATACATAGCCTGAACAAAAGTAGAAGACTCATCGAGTGAGTTATGCTGCTGCCATTGTTTGAGTCAGTTCAGTTGGCGCTAAGAACGGGTTCAAGATAGTGCCATCTTTAAACCAGATAATCCGGCGGGTGCGGCGGGCAACATCTGGCTCATGAGTGACCATGACCACCGTCATGCCGCTATCGTTGAGGTCTGAAAAAATTTGTAAAATCTCCTCCGTTGTGTGAGAGTCGAGCGCTCCCGTAGGTTCATCTGCCAGTAGCACAACAGGTTGTCCGACGATCGCTCTGGCAATAGCAACCCGCTGCTGTTGCCCCCCAGAGAGTTGATTGGGGCGGTTGTTTAGCCGATGTGCCAACCCAACTTTTGTTAAGGCTTCAACAGCGCGATCGCGGCGATCTCGATCGGGAACACTAGCATAGACCAACGGCAGCATCACATTTTCCAGGGCGCTCAGTTGGGGCAAGAGGTGAAACTGTTGAAACACAAACCCCAGCTTGCGGTTTCGCACATGGGCAAGGGCATTGTCATCCAAGTGAGACACGTCTACATTATCCAGGTAGTACCGACCTGACGAGGGTTTGTCAAGACAGCCGATCACGTTCATCATGGTGGATTTGCCCGATCCAGAGGCACCCATAATTGAGCAAAACTCTCCTTGCTCTACGATTAGATCGACTCCAGCCAAAGCACGGACTTCCGTTTCGCCAGAACCATAGATTTTATAAATATCTTCAAGCCGAATGATAGTGGTGTTGGGCATAGGAGAAGGAAGGGTAAAGTACGAGGTGCGGAGTATGAGGTGTGGAGTACGAGGTGTGGAGTACGAGGTGTGGAATATTTGAAGATCCCACTCTGACTTTCGGACTCAGAACCCCAAACTCCGAACTCATTCTCTAGGCGCTTCTGAGAGCAACAATGGGATCAAGCTTTGCTGCTTGTTGAGCCGGAACTATGCCAAAGAATAAGCCAATACCGCCGGAGACCCCAACGGCAACGGCGATCGCTACGGGAGAAACAGCGGCTTGCAGGGGGGAGATAGCGGCAACCAGCGTCACGGCACCAATGCCAACGCCTGTGCCTAACAGTCCACCGGCGGCGGACAAGATTACGGCTTCAATCATGAACTGAACCAGGATGTTTTGTTGGGAGGCTCCAATTGCTTTCCGCAAGCCAATTTCTTGGGTTCGTTCGGTGACGGAAACGAGCATGATATTCATGATGCCAATGCCGCCCACAACCAGTGAAATTGCCGCGATCGCTGCCAACATCACCGTTAGCCCCCCGGTAATTGTGCCCACAATCGCTAGCACGTCCTTTTGAGTTTGAACGGTAAAATCATCGTCTCCAGTAATTTTGTGGCGCAGGCGCAGCAAATTGGTCACCTGGAACTCAGCGGCAGGAATGCTTGCCTCATTTTTTGCCGCGATCGAGATAATCGTCACATCTAATCCATACGGTGAAGTGCGCCCCGCCAAACGATTTGCCTGAGTCGTAATCGGCACATACACTGAGTCATCCTGGTTGCTGCCCAAAAAAGCTCCTTTCGACTGCATCACTCCAATCACGCGAAAAGTGATGCCCTTAATCCGAATTTCTTGACCAATGGGGTCTTGGTTGCCAAAGAAGCGAGTCGCCACCTCTGAACCGAGGGTCACCACTTGGGTGTTGCGTTCTACATCTTGCTCAGTGATAAACCGCCCTTTCGCAATGTCAAAGCTGCGAACGGCGAGAAATTCAGGAGTCGTTCCCACCACTGCTGAACTGGTGTTGAGGTTGCGATAAACAATCGGAAACTGGCTTTGTCGCTGAGCCGCGACCCCTTGAACAGAGGGCACTTGGGCAGCGATTGCCTTAGCATCTTCCAACACCAGCGTTTTGGGTAAATCACCGCGAGGACCATTGCGTGCTTGATTGCTGCCTGGGGAGACAAACAAAACATTGGGTCCCAAAGATTCAAACTGTTCTGAAGCTAGCCTTTGAGCGCCTTGACCAATGCCAATCACTGCAATCACCGACGCATTACCAATGATGATGCCCAGCATGGTTAAGGTACTGCGAAGCTTGTTGGCGGTCAACGTTTTTACCGCCATCTTAGTACTTTCTAAAAAATCCATAACTCTTACTTCTTCTCCAATCCCTTCACAATGTCTGCAAGCTTCTGTCCTTCGGGCAACTGCACAAATACTGGGTCGCCGGATTTGATACCGTTGATAATTTCAGTTTCATTACCAATGTTGGGACCAATAATGACAGGTTGAAACTTGGGCTTGTTGGTACTATCCGGCAGCAATACGCCCGTTTGCCCTTTCACCGTGACGATCGCCACGGTTGGCACCATCAACGAGTTATTCAGTTGTTTGCCCAAGAACGCCAGATCAGTAGTCATGCCAGAACGCAGTTTGTCCTTACCAGTGAGCAGTTTCACCCGCACTTCAAAAGTAATCACGCCTCGTTGGGTCGCATCTTCCTTCGCTTCGGGAGACACAAGCCGCACAATCCCTTTGAAAGTTTCGCTAGGGAACGCATCTGCTCGTAGTTCTACGGTTTGCCCCTGACGAATTTGTCCAATATCTACTTCGGGCACTTTGGCAAGCACTTCTAAATCGTTTGCCAGAGTGACAATAGAGGTGGCTGAAGAGGTGCTGGAAGCGAAACTGGTCGGCGTGACGAAATCGCCCTCGGTGGCATTTTTCTGCGTGATTACGCCCGAAAAAGGGGCTTGAATCACCGTGTCTTCCATCTGAGTGTCGATCTGGCGGAGGCTGGCTTGGGCAGAGGCAACTTGAGCAGCAGCTTGCTCAATTTCTTGACTGCGAGAGCCATTTTTCTGCTGGATAAGTTGTTGTTGCGAACTGGTATAGCGAGCTTTGACCTGTTCTAAATTTGCTCTGGCGCTGCGTTCTTCGTTGAGAACTTCATCCAGGCGATCGCGGCTAATAGCACCCTCAGTTGCCAAGGATTGATTCCGCTGCACTCGCGCACTTGCTAGATCGAGCCGAGTTTGAGCAGCGGCAATTTCTGCTTGAGATTGGCTCACCGATGCTTGTGCTTGCCCAATGGCTTCAGGACGATTACCCGCTTTTAATAGGGCTAGGTTTGCTTGGGTGCGCGACAGTTCTGCCAATGCTTGATCCCGCTTTGCATTAATCTCCTGACTATCCATTCGGGCAATGATTTGACCCTGCTGCACGCGATCGCCCTGCTCCACATAAAGCTTTGCCAAGCGACCCGCCGTTTTCGGATTCAAGTTTAACCGCTGCACCGGCACAGCCTCCCCATTTGCGGTGATTCGTACCGTTACATCTTTCTGCTGCACTGGCACCGTGTAGGTCGCCAAATCTTGCTTAGGTGCTTGTCCCTTGATGGCGAAGTAGCCGATCGCCGAAACGCCAACCAATCCAGCCGCCAAAAGCCCAATTATCCGGGGATTCGATTTTTTGCTGACTTTATTAATAAGTGGAAGTTGCATAGTCGTTAAGAGTTAAGAGAGAGAAAAGAAGAGTCAAGAAAAAGCGGAACTTAGAAAGGGTCATGGTTCGGAAATGATTGGAAAAATACTAAAGCAGCGATTGCTGACGCTGTTCCCAACGCTGAGTCATCAGGGGTAGCTCTTGCTCCCAAAACGTATGAACATCACGCATTTCTTCCAATCGTTGGCTTAATAGTGGCTCGTCTTGCTCCAACAATTTCAAGCCCTGCTCGGCTAATTTCCGAAAAGCCGTAATTTGGGCTAGACGCTGTTTGCTCAACTCAGCCCAAGCGTTTGGCTTAATCCGAAAATAATCTCGTCGTTGCCCTGGTAAGCTAATGCGCTCAATTAGGCTAAGTTGCACCAGCAGTCGGGTCATTGTGCTGATTGATCCCTTGCTTGCCTGCAACACATCCGCCAGTTCTGCGGGGGATTGATGGGGCGGGTTAGAAATCAACAGCCAGCCAAAAACACGCCCAGCCATTCGAGGCAAACTCACCGATTCAAAGGAAAGCCCCACTTCCTCAATGAACTGAAAATGCTCTTCTGTCGCCAACTGCCTAGGGGATGCGATCGCGATGGGTAACTGCTCCACTCCTTGCCGCCGCGCACTAATTACATGATTCAAGTTCACAACACCTTTAAACTTTTGCTATGAACAAAGCTTAACATATTTTAGTCTTTTATGTTCAGTAATTACTGAATATTCTAAATAAACAATCTTAGCCTGCTAGCTTTTACTACTTACAACATTTATCATTGCGTTTCTATCGGCTGTCCTTATTATTTTTCTTTCTATGGAACGCATCGGATTTATTGGGCTGGGACTGATGGGCAAGCCCATGGCGCAAAATCTGCTTAAGGCGGGCTATACCGTCACCGTTTTTAATCGCAGTCGGGCTGCCATGGATGAACTGGCGGCAGTAGGAGCGCAATTGGCAAATGCTCCTAGCCAGGTTGCTCAACAGTCTGATGTGGTGCTGACCTGCTTGCCCGACTCGCCCGATGTGGAAGCGGTGGTATGGGGCGAAACCGGAATTTTGTCAGGGTCTCGTCCTGGAATGCTGTATGTGGATCACTCCACGATCGCCCCGGCAACCTCTCGCAAACTTTACGATGCTTTGAAACTGAGTGGTGTCGATGCGTTGGATGCACCTGTTTCGGGGGGCGATATTGGGGCGCAGCAGGGCACGTTATCAATTATGGTGGGCGGTGATGAGGCTGCATTTGGGCGATCGCTGCCCATCTTGCAAGCCATGGGCAAAAATATCATCTATATCGGCGAGGCGGGAGCCGGACAGGTGACCAAAGCCTGCAACCAAATTGTCGTCGCTATGACGGTGCAGGCAGTTGCCGAGGCTTTGACCCTGGCAAAAAAATCGGGAGTCAATCCGATAAAAGTCCGGGATGCTTTGCTGGGTGGCTTTGCCCAAAGTCGGGTATTGGAGGTTCACGGTCAACGAATGATAGATCGCACCTTTCAACCCGGTTTCAAGCTCAACCTGCACCGCAAAGACATGAATATCGTTTTGCAAACCGGAAAAGAGCTAAATTTGCCCCTCTTAGGCGCTGCCCAAGTGACTGAATTGATGAATGCACTCCTTGCCCAAGGCAAAGGCGAACTAGATAGTTCTGCCTTGATTACGCTCTATGAAATCCTCAGCCCATCAACGCCGTTTGAGAATGAGTAAAGTAATGTCATCAAACACGCGCTGAGCGCCAACAAACGCCATGACATCCTGAATCACCCGCTGACGAATTTCGGTGGCAGTGCGATCGCGATTATTTTGCAGCACTTGATGAAAGCGATCCAAACCATACTGTTCTTTTTGCATATTCATCGCTTCCGTAATCCCATCGGTATACAGCACCGCCACATCTCCGGGGTTTAACTGAATATTCGTTTGGGCGACGAAGGCACTGATATCTTTTTCCAGTCCCAAAGGAAACCCCAGATCAAACGTGTCGATACTTTCGATCGCGCCATCGGTTCGCAGCACAATCACTTCCTCATGCTGTCCGCTCAGGTTCAACACTCCTGTTTCATACTGAAGCAGGGAAAGGGTCATATTTTTGTAGGATTTCATTCGACGGGTGTTGTCATACAGGGTGCGATTAATCGTGTTTAGCAACTTGATCGGGTCTTCTTCTCCATTGGTGATCAAGGTTCGCACAGCCGTTTGCGCCATTAGCATCAACACGCCGCTTTCCAATCCATGTCCAGTGACATCGCCAATGCCAATCCGAATTTTGCCGTTGTGCTGCACGACATCGTAGTAATCACCGCCCACTTCTTCGGCGGATTGCATGAATCCCGCAATATCCAGGGGTAAAATCGCTTGCAGTTCAGCTTCTCGCGGCAGCACCATTTCCTGTAGCCGACGAGTCACCGCTAGCTCTGCACCCATCCGCAGGTTTTCTGATTTCAACTGTTGATTCAACGTCACAATTTCTGCATGGGCTTGGGTAAGGGCAAGCTCTGATCGCTTGCGATCGCTGACATCCCGCACAATAATCAGCACCTCGTTTTCTCCAAAGGGGATAATGCGCGATTCCTCATATTGAACGATCCCATCGACTTCCAACGTTGATTCAAACAGTTGCAGTTCGCCCGTTTTCAATGCCATTTCAACATAATGCATTCGCCTTTGGGCATGGCTAAGCGGCATCACTTCATATTCACTTTTGCCAATCAAGTCTTCACCAATCACATTGAAATTAGTGGGTGGAATAAAGTCTAAATAAATCCCGTCGCGGTTCATCTGCACCATTAAATCAGGGATAATCTCCAGCAACGCTCGCTTTTTCTTCTCACTTTGGCGTAACTCTGCCTCGGTACGTTTTAGGTTGCTGACATCCCGTGCTGCCCAAATGACCGTGGTTTCTGTCAGCGGCGCAATATGGGCAGAGAACCAGCGGATCTCGCCTTGAATGGGTAATTGGTATTCAACATTGACTGCTTGCTGAGTTCGTAAAACCTGCTGAATGTGATGCAGATGAGTATCTGCTTGGTCTTCTGGCAGTACATCATGGAGCGTTTTGCCTAGGCGATCGATTTCTGGCTTGTATAAAACGCTGGCTTGGGCAGATAGAATTTTGAGATACTTTCCCTGCCCATCATGAACCACCACAAAATCATTCATTGCCGTAAACATGGTTTGTAGTTCGGCTTCAGTTTCGTGCCGTGCCGTGGTTTCGCTTTGCAATTGGGCAAGGGCAGTTTCTAGTTCCTGAGATTTTTGCTCTAGTTGGGAGATGTGTTGCACGGCTTGGGGCACGTCTGCCAAGAGGTTGACCAGCAGATCTCGCATAACGGGATCGGTTAATTGCTTGATGCCAAGCCAAGGTTTAGGCTGAATCGGGCGATCGCTCAGATGCACAATCTCAAACTGTCCATTGGGCTGAGCTTTTCCCAAGTAGCAATCCTTCCAAAGGTGCTGGTTTTCGTCAATCCGCACTAAACCGCCGGGAGCCTCAAAGGTTTGCCCAACAGCAGCGGCTCGAACGGCGTTAATCTCCAGCGATCGCGCAGTTTCCACGGCTTGTTTCCACAAATACACCTGAGTATAAGCCGCTTCAATCGGGTCGCTGGTGACGCGATCGCTGCCGTACCGTGCCTGAAAGTTTTGGACAAACTGCTGGTTTTGAGCCGTGTCTAAACTTTGGAAGTAAGTCCAACTGGCGTAGGTGCCTGCGGCTTCAGTGGCAATGCTTTGCAGTTCTGGCTCGGCAATGCTGACCGCCATGATCGGCATCTGAGCAGGCTGAATTCCTGCTTGGTGATACTGCCGATAAAATGCCAGATTGCTATCGCCGTTGAGCGTGTTGAAGATGACATCGGGCTGTAGATGCAGAATGCGATCGAGAATTTGGCTAAAATCCTTGCCGCCCAAAGGCACATAGGCTTCTTCTAGCACCGTGCCACCTAATCCTTTGAGTTGAGCATCGATAATCTTATGCACCGTGCGCGGAAACACATAGTCTGATCCGACTAAATAAAACCGCTTGCCGTAGAGCTTCACCAGCCACTCTAGGGCAGGTTCAACCTGTTGATTGGGGCAAGATCCGGTATAGAAAATATGTTGGGATTCTTCTAAGCCTTCATATTGCAGGGGATACCATAACAGGGCGTTCAGATCTTCCAAAACAGGCACTACGGCTTTGCGACAGGCAGAAGTCCAACAGCCAAACAGTGTGGCAACTTGGTCTTGCTGAAGCAGCTTTCTGGCTTTTTGGGCAAAGGTTTTTTCAGTGGAGGCTCCATCTTCCACAATCGGGGCAATCGCTTGACCAAGGACACCACCCGCCTGGTTGATTTCGGCGATCGCCATCAGAGCAGCATCCACCAACGAGGCTTCACTGATTGCCATTGAGCCAGTCAAAGAATGCAAAATACCAACATCTATCATAAAAACTCAAAGTATCAATAAATTTTTGAGGCGCTAGATAATATTGTTCCCTGCCCTGTTAAAGATAGCTAGGGGATCGTCTAATGTGGGGGAAAGTGCGATCTATTTATTCTTTTTTCACGCTTAATCTGCAAAATCTGGAAGAGTTGGAGACTTTGCGCTGCACTTTCACATTTGCTTGAGCGGTTGGTGTGGCTGAGTACAGTTGCAGGATTTATATTTTTTTAAGCTAAACAATTGAAGAGCGTTTAGAGTTTGGCATATCGGTACAGCTCTCATCGGCTCTTAAAGCACTGCTCCATCCATAACGAGGCACTATGACAGATCTGACCCCCACGCTGACCCCCAATTCTAGTTACAGTCTGACGATTCGCTTTCAGTTTCCCAATCGTCCTGGCATGTTGGCAAACGTGACGACTGCGATTTCTTCTCTGGGCGGCAGTCTGGGGCAAATAGACCTGATTGAGCAAACTCGTGAGGTTTCCGTGCGAGATATTACGGTTGATTGTGCCAGCACGGAACACGCTGAAACGATTGTAGAAGCGGTCAAGGCGCTACCAGAAACGAAGGTGATCAATGTTTATGATCGCACTTTTACGATCCATCGAGGCGGCAAAATTACTGTCAATAGTCGGATTCCGCTCCGAGGACAGGCAGATCTGGCAATGGCATATACGCCGGGAGTGGGGCGGGTTTGTTCCGCGATCGCCGCCAACCCTGAAGAGGTGTATAACTTGACGATCAAACAAAATATGGTAGCGATAGTCACCGATGGCAGCGCCGTCTTGGGTTTAGGCAACCTGGGACCAGAAGCCGCCATGCCTGTAATGGAAGGGAAAGCCATGCTGTTTAAAGAATTTGGCGGCGTGGATGCCTTCCCGATTTGTTTGGCAACCCAAGACACCGATGAAATTGTGGAAACCGTCAAGCGAATTTCCCCCGTATTTGGCGGCGTGAACTTGGAAGACATTGCCGCGCCTCGCTGTTTTGAAATTGAAGCGCGACTCCAGCGCGAACTGAATATTCCGATTTTTCATGATGACCAACACGGCACCGCGATCGTCAGTTTGGCAGCGCTGATCAATGCTTTGAAAGTGGTGAAAAAGCAAATGGCAGAGGTGCGAATTGTGATTAATGGCGCGGGAGCCGCTGGAATTGCGATCGCCCGATTATTGCAAAAAGCAGGTGCCCAGCATATCTGCATGTGCGACTCCAAAGGGATTCTGTCGAGCGATCGCGCCGACCTCAATGACCAAAAGCGCGAGTTTGCAGTAGAAAAAGGCGGCAAACTGGCAGACGCAATGAAGGACAGCGATGTGTTTTTGGGGGTGAGTGCGCCGGGAGTGGTGTCTCCCGGAATGGTGCAATCCATGGCAAAAGACCCCATCGTGTTTGCGATGGCAAACCCTATTCCCGAAATTCAGCCGGAACTGATCGCTCAAGATGTGGCAGTCATGGCAACGGGGCGCAGCGATTACCCCAACCAAATTAACAACGTGTTGGCATTTCCAGGGTTGTTTCGCGGTGCCCTCGACTGCCGTGCCCAAACTTTCACCACCAGCATGTATTTGGAAGCAGCCCACGCGATCGCAGAGCTTGTCAAACCCTCCGATCTCACGTCTGAATACATTGTTCCGTCCGTCTTTGACGATCGCGTCGCAACCGCTGTCTCCGCCGCCGTTCAACGCGCCGCCCGTCAAGATGGAGTTGCGAGAAATTAGTCGCAAGTTGGCAGAGGATACCCAGGTTGGCACCGCTCTTGCTGGCGGTGCTGAAACTACTGTGCTAGAGGCGATCGCCGCTCAACTGATGTAAAACCCAATGGGTTAAGTCAAGTACAGGCGATCGCAGCAACTCACATGACCTTTAGCATTAGCCTGCCTTTAGTTGCTCTAACTTTTGCCGAATCAAGCTTTCAACTTCCTCAATCTCGGCGTGTGATTTTGGAATATCAAAAGTTGCTGGAGATGCTTCAGCGGTAAAGCGATCGACGAAAGCACGAAATGCAGCCTCATCAGCGCGATGGGCAATTACATAAGCTCTTAGCTCAACCTTGGTCATGGTATTGAAGTCAGGCTGAATCATAAGAATCTCCAAAGACCATTGCGATAGATTTCCACCTCTATTTTATCTCCTGCCAAGATAAACACATTACCTGTGCGCTCGTCGAGGCGGACAACAAAGATGGGCGTAAATGTGTTGGTTAAAGATTGGCATAAAATAACACACCGAATACCTTGTTCAGCAGTTGGCAAAGGCTAACTCCTCGCAACCAAGTCGCTTTGCATCAGAGTATCAGGTAAAGGGAAAACGGAATTTCTCGAAAGTGGGCAGACAGTTTGGATGGAGCTAGATTTTTAGTTTAAAAAAGAGACATCTCCTCGCTGAGCTAGACCCCATGGCAGAAGAAGCATCTGCCTATTCCCCTACAACGATCTCAAATATTTGGCATTGTCTACGACCCTTCAAAATTTACTTTGTCGAGAATGATTCAAAAGAGTTAAGTTTATCTATACCAGGGAAAGAGTTCTAAACGCGGTGATTTTGGGAATAACTGAACAATATTCTTGTTTTCCGAATTCCTTTGGTGCATCCATGACTTACTCCCTCAAAGTTGCAGATATGCCTGCAAGCGAACGTCCGCGTGAACGCTTGATATCCCACGGGTCGCGCCATCTGGCTACGGCGGAACTGATTGCAATTCTGCTCGGAACAGGGCAAGGGGCAGGCAAGCTTTCGGCTGTCGGTCTAGGGCAATATTTGCTGCATGAGTTGGGCAAATATCAACAAGATCCGCTGTCTGCTTTGCGAACTGTGACGGTTGCTGAGTTGACGAGGGTTCCTGGGATTGGAGAAGCAAAAGCCACTACGATTCTGGCGGCGATCGAACTGGGTAAGCGCGTTTTTCAATCTCGTCCCGCCGAAACGACATTGATCGACGATCCGGCTGTAGCCGCAGCAGCCCTGAGTCACGATTTGATGTGGCAAGCTCAGGAACGGTTTGCCGTCGTGTTTTTGGATGTGAAGCACCGACTTTTGGGCACTCGCGTCGTCAGCATTGGCACCGCAACAGAAACTCTGGCACATCCCCGTGAGATTTTTCGAGAAGTGCTGAAACAGGGTGCAACTCGGATTATCGTCGCCCATAACCATCCTTCTGGCAATGTGGAACCCAGCCCAGAAGATCTGACTCTGACTCGCCAATTGCTTTCAGGGTCGGGATTTTTGGGCATTCCGTTACTGGATCATTTAATTTTGGGAAATGGAGATTTTCTCAGCATGAGACAAACTACATCTCTGTGGAGTGAGCAACCCCAGGGAGATTAAGCGGAAAAATCTGGCAAAAACAGAAGTATTTTTGCGAGAAGAACACTGTCTTTCAACGCCGCAAGTGTTACTTTGACGAAGGAACGCTCATTTCTAAGTACATTCTTTATGCGGTTATTTCGTCTTTTCTTCGGACTTTTGATTGCTCTACTGCTATCGACTCAATTTCTTCCCAATACTGCTTATGCGGCGAGTTCGGCAGCAATTCGAGCGATCGATGATAACGAGGCGGTCAACAAAGATTTTTCTGGGCAAAATTTGGTTAGAGCTGAATTTGCCGATGCTAATTTTAAGGATGCAACCTTTAAAGATGCGGATCTACGGGGCGTTGTATTTAACGGAACAAGCCTGATCAACGCTGATTTAAGTAGCGTTGATTTTAGTAATGGGATCGCGTATCTCACAGATTTTTCAGGCGCAAATCTGAGCAATGCGATTTTCACGTCTGCCATGATGCTAAAGTCTAGCTTCAAAAATACGACGGTGACCGGAGCCGATTTTAGTGATGCATCGCTCGATCGCGGACAGGTGCTGCGGTTGTGCGAAACAGCCAGCGGCATTAATCCAGTGACGGGCATTGATACACGAGAATCACTCGGCTGCCGTTAAGTTGAGTGATCGCCATAATAAAAGCTAAATTTTTTGTAAGATCACTGACTAGATCGTGACGCGATCGCAAAAAAGTGTTCCCAGTTTGTTCCCATCGGCTACTATCTACCAAGCCCTAGCCTCATAACCCAGCTTACTGCTGGGTCGTTCTTAGATTATTTTGCGGTTGCATTTTACTTTGTACTTGCATTTGTAATCAGTAGGACAAATGAACTAAGATATGGTCAAATTGATCTGGAGCTAGCTTCGCATGAACATTTTCCGGCGTGTTTGGGATTCGTTTGGGTTTGCAGAGCAGTTTGATGAAGCCGACTATGACTATGAGTACGGCGATGAAGACTATGCTCAAAATCCAACGATGGTACAGGAGGCAGCGATGCTGCCCCGTGAGCGGGCGATCGCGTCGGCAAATAACGTCATCGGGATGCCAAATCGAGCATCGGGGATTTCCGAAGTTGTGATTTTGCAGCCCCGCTCGTTTGAAGAAATTCCCCAAGCCGTCAGAATTTTGCGAGAGCGGAAGTCTGTCATTTTGAACATGCTGCATATGGACCCGGAGCAAGCCCAGCGCTCCGTTGATTTTGTGGCGGGAGGCGTGTTTGCGATCGATGGGCATCAAGAGCGATTAGGCGAGAATATTTTTCTGTTCACGCCCAATGTGGTTCAGATTACAGCACATGGATCTGCCCAACCCTCTTTCAATCCTGCCATGCCCGTAGAGTCAAACCAGCCCGCAATGTTGCACACCATGTCTGCGATCGCGCCAACCATTGCAAACTCCGATAGTCAATTTCGGAGGCAGTAGCAAGCGATATTGATGCAATCTTCACCAAAGCAGCAAAAAGATAAAGTTTTTGGCTGGCGATATCACGCTGAAAATCTAGGATGGGTAATCTAAACGTAACTGCTATAAGTACGTAGGAAAACCCCATGAAAATCGCTAGCGCTGGTGCATTGATTCTGTCCTTGCTTGCAACTATTGCGACCTTTCCAGCCCAAGCTCAAGAAGAACACTTCAAATATACCTGTGCAAATGGCAAGACCTTTGAAGTAATGGTCAGACCAGACAAAGCCAAACTAAAACTAGATGGAACGACTGCCCTAAAGCTGCTGCCATTGGATGCACGGGAAGGACTAAAGTTCGCTGCCCACGGTACTTTACTAACGATGGTCAACCGTGAGGCATCAATCGAAATCAACGATAACTTTGTTTATAATCGGTGCGTCGTTCAATAATCGCGGCTGTTTAGAATGCTTCTTCATCGCAGATTGCATCAAGCGGCTGAGCCAATGAAGCCTTCTAGCCATTTGAAGACGCGATCCAGTTGAGGAATAGTAATCAATTTTTGCTGCCACAAAATCACGGGTAGTCGGTTCAAATTCTGACACTGTTGAATGATGTCAGGAATTTTATCAGAGGGAATCGCTAATTCTTCTTGAAGAAATCCGACTAACTGCTTGGTTCTACTTTCCATCGTGTTCCTAGTGACTATTGAGAGTTGATTTTGCAGCATTCGCTTAGTTAGGAGTTCCGCCTGTTAAAAAGGACAGTTCATCCACCACCTGTATTCTTCCTCTACGAAGCCCGTAGAGTAGGCGATCGATTAAGTGCAACTCCTCCTGGGTTGAATGATTACTCAGGATGGTTGCCATCATCCCATAACGATCGGCTAATGTAAGTCTGCCCGTAGAGCTAGATTGAGCAAACAATTCGGGTAGAGCAGTAGGTAGAAGACAAATTGAAATCATGAATGTGTGCCAAATTCGATGATCCAACTATCGTTCTTCTAGAGGGGGTTTCGGGTGATTGACAAGGCTATGCTTGTGTGAGATCTAAGGATAGAGTTTGTGACTGAGATCACTGGCTATCGGTGGGGTTCATGGGCAATACCACTGCAAACACAGTCCCTTTTCCTAATTCGCTCGTGACTTGAATGTCTCCTCGATGCAGATCAACACATTTTTTGGCGATCGCCAGTCCCAACCCAGTTCCTTGAATCTTGCCCACATTGCTACAGCGATAAAACGTTTCAAACAAATGGGTTTGGTCTTTCAAAGGAATGCCGATACCTTGATCTTGCACTTGAAAAATAGCATTACCCGACTGGCAGGTGAGGCTGAATCGAACTGTGCCCCCCTGCGGAGAATATTTAATCGCATTAGAGACCAAATTGTTGAGAATATGCCATAGCAAAGCACTATCCATCACCGCATTAGCGTAATCGCCTTGATAATCCATTGCAATAGAATGGTGATTATCATCGCTAAACTGCAAGTCTTCCAGCAATTCACTACAAAACTTCTCTAAATTCAGCGGTTCCGGCTTGTAGCTTAGTCCTCCTGCTTCGCTACTACCCAACAGCAAAACTTCATCTAACAAATGGGTAATTTGGCTAATTGCTGCTTTGATGCGCTTAAAGTAATCATTCTTTTTTTGCTCAGTCAATTCGTGCTCAAATTTTTGCAGCAGCTCTACTGAGGTGCGAATTATTGTCATCGGAGTACGAAACTCATGGGATGACATGGAAATGAAACTTGACTTCAGCAAATTCAGTTCCTTTTGCTGCGCCAAAGCGCTAATAACACTGCGCTCACTGTTGCGAAGCTGTTGCGAAATCTGTTCTCGCTCGATCGCATAGCGGATTGATCGCATCAACAGTTGACCGGTAATTTGATCCTTAATCAGATAATCTTGAGCACCACATGCCATCACTTGCAGCGCCAGCTCGTCATCATCCATCATGGTCAGCACGATCACTGGCACAGTGGGCACATTGGCACGAAATTCAGTGACAGTTTCTATGCCATCACAGTCGGGCAAACCCAAATCGAGCAAAACCACGTCGTAGGAGTTTTCATGACACTGAGCGATCGCAGTCGTGAGCCGATCAACCTGCGTCAAGCTCGATTCTTCGTTGCTAAAGCCCAAAAAAATCCGTCTTAGCAAATCGGCATCCGTTGGGCTATCTTCCACCAACAAGATATGCACTGGGGTTTTGTCCATGAAACTGGCTTGTTAAGAACAAAGAGAACATAGCAAAACGCGATTTTGCCCCAGAAACTCGATTTTAGGATGACTGTATTCTATCTAAAGAACAACCGTATTTTCCTTGAGTAGCATTTTCGCTTTCAATGCTAGCCATGTGTTTTTTCGTATTAACATGTTTCTTCTGTATGCTGTGGGCTGCATTCATCATTCCAGGGGTAGCTTTACAGCAGTTAACCAAAAATCGCTAATTAACTGGATAACTTGGATAAACTGTTGAACATCAAACGGTTTGGTTACATAGCAGTTGGCATGGAGATCATAAGAACGAAGCACATCTGCCTCGTCGGATGAAGTGGTTAGCACCACAACTGGAATCCGCCTCAAATTAGGGTCTGCTTTCACTTCTGCCAAAATTTCTCGACCATCCATTCCCGGCAAATTCAAGTCCAGCAGGATCAGATCGGGACGAGGCGCATTGGCATATTCCTCTCGCTGGTATAAAAAATCCATCGCTGCCTCACCTTCTTCAACCCAATGCAACGTGTTGGTGATTTTGGCTTGCTGGAGGCTTTGCATTGTGAGAGTGGCATCGCTGGGGGAGTCTTCAATCAATAGGATCTCGATCGAGTTGAGCGGTTGGAGAGCCATAAGAGGGATGGGGTATGGGGATTGTGAAATAAAAGGTGGTTCCAGTTCCTGGCTCGGATTCTGCCCAAATGCGCCCGTGATGGCGATCGACGATTTTTTTGCAAATTGCTAGCCCGATACCAGTGCCAGGAAACTCGCGGCGCGTGTGGAGCCGTTTGAAGATTTCAAAAATGCGGTCAAGATAGCGAGGTTTGATGCCAATCCCATTATCGCGAATGGTGAATAGATGTGCCTGTTCATCGGTGACGCTGATGTGGATGCGGGGCGCTTCTTCTCGCCGAAATTTGATGGCGTTGCCAATCAGATTTTGGAATAGCTGGGTCAGTTGGGTTTTATCGGCGGTGATAGTCGGTAAAGGATCGTGGGTGATGGTGGCGTTACTTTCAGCGATCGCCACTTGCAAAGTATCCAGTACCCGCTTCAGCACCGCGTTACAGTCTGTCGCGGAAAGCACCAAATCGCGCGTGCCAATGCGGGAGTAGAGCAGCAGGTCTTGAATTAATTGCTGCATCCGGGCTGCCCCTTCTATCACGTAAGCAGCGTATTGCTGACCGGTTTCATCTAGACGATCCTGATATTTTGTGGCTAAGAGTTGGGTATAGCCTGAGACTGCCCGCAGCGGTTCTTGCAAATCGTGGGAGGCGACGTAAGCGAACTGTTCTAGTTCTTGATTAGAGCGAAGTAAGTCGGCGTTTGCTTGATTCAAGTCAGCCGTTCGTGCCTGCACTTTAATTTCCAGGTCTTCATTCATTCGCTGGAGGGCTGCTTGTGCCCGTTTGCGATCGCTAATATCCAAAAACGCACCGACGCAGCCCATGGTTTGACCCTGCTCATCAAATAGGGGTGCAGCACACTCCAGCAGAGTCACAACTTTGCCATCTGAATGCACCACGTCTACTTCCATATCGATCACTTCAACGCCATGTGCTGCTGCATATTGCATCGGTAGCTCGGCGGCAGTTAGTTCTTTGCCATCACAATACGCCTTAAAATCAGGCGCTTGATCTGGCGGAGCGCTGAGGGAGGCGTTGACTGTCGTGGAAATGCCTAGATGCTTGGCAAATGCGGGGTTGACTGTAATGTGCTGGCACTCTGGATCTTGAGCGATGCCAATGCCAATGGGAATCACTTCCAGCAAGGTTTCTAATTGTTGGATCTGGCGATTGAGCGATTGATTGAGTTGAAACACTTCTTGTTCAACTGCTCTAAGATCGCTAATATCTACGCCAATCCCCCAAGATGCCCAACCCGGAATGGGACAGTGATGAGAAATGTTAGACCATGAAATGGTTTTGGTGCTGCCATCTTTGCAGGTAATATCCCATTCCCAGTAGCGATAATCATTGCCGCGCTCCTGCCATGCCAGCATCATTTGCTGACGATAGACTTCATCGGGATAGAGCAGTTCCATAATGTGAGGATTGCCCACCACTTCAGCAGCAGCATAGCCCGTCACCCGTTCACACTCGTGATTCCAGAGGATAATATTCCAATTTTCATCAAAGGCATCTAGCATGACCGGCATATTTTGTAATACCCGGTATAAGCGTTCTTCACTTTGGCGTATCTGTTCCGCTGCTTGTTGGCGTTCAACTTGATGTTGCTTTGCTTCGGTAATGTCACTGATCAACGCAAAATAACCTTGGACTTCTCCTTGCTCACCAAAATCAGGAATATAGATTGCATGCACCCAGCGATCGCCCCCATCTTGATAAGGTATCAGACTCTCATAGCGAACCGATTGTCCTCTCAATACCGCGTCAGTATAGTGACAAATGGTCTGATAAGCAGACTCGCCTACCACCTCTTTTAGCAATCGCCCAGTCAAATCTTTTTGAGAGGGTCCAAACCACTTTTCGTAAGTTCTGTTATTAAAGCGATAGCGGTGTTCTGCATCAAGATAGGAAATAAGAACGGGTAGAGCATCGGTAATCAAGCGAAGTTGCTTTTCACTGTTTAAAAGCGCCTGTTCTGCTAGCTTACGGTCTATTAGTTCAGTTTGCAGTGAACTATTGGCTTGGGCTAGTTCCATGGTGCGCGTTTGCACGTTTGTTTCCAGACGATCGTTGGCTTGCTGAAGCGCCACTTCTGCCTGATATCGAGTGCGAGTTTGATGCAAAAGTAGCGAAAATATTCCGATCAAAAGGCTAAATCCCAGTGCATTACCAACGCCATTGCCCCAAAGAGCACGCTGCACACTGTTGTCTGCCATAGCAGAGCGTTGCCTTAACAAAGTTCGTTCTACGATGATCATGGCTTGCAGTTTCGACTCGATCTCTTGGTGCAAGCGAAGAGATTGCTTAGAGAGTGCAGTTTGTGCAGATTGGTTTATCGGATTTTGTTGGATCAGCTTGATCGATTGTTGGAGGATTGCTAGCCGTTTTGCAATTAATGATTCAAGTGTCACTAAACGCTGCTGCTGCTCAGCATTATCTTTGGTTAATTGCCGAACTTGTGCGATCGCCCGATCGCTTTGTTTCACACTATTCCAAAACTCTTCTCGCGCACCAACATTTTCGCCATTGGAGAAGATATAACTACGTTGCCCTCTTCCAGCATCTTCAACGCTGTCGAGAACTCTATAGATTGACTCTAATACTTCGTAAGAGTGCTGAACCCATCGCCGATTCTCATTTAACTGCCGCATCTGAAAATAGGACTCTGCTCCAACCCCGCTTAACAGCAGCATGGATAAAGCAAATCCACCTATAACCACTTTTTCGGAAAGCTTTTGCAAGGAAATGTTCCTTTTAACAGTGGGTTTAAGTTAGGTTAGCCCATTTCTATCACCAGTATCTTAGTTATGTAAGAGGAGCCAATATCACTGTTGAAATGCTAGTTGCAAGGCTGGGGCGATCGCGGAAATGTTGTTTCTATAGTAAAACTCTCCATAAGCTGTGTTATGGAGAGTTTTAAGGATATCGCGTTTCTAGAATCTGAATATCAACAGGTTACGCTGCGTTACGAGTCATCAAGCCCCATAGGAAGATAGCGACCATGGCTCCCAAAACAGCAATGATTACTCCAGGAATAGAGAATGCAACCGAGCCTAACTGAAGACTACCCGTTGCGAGTAGGGTATAAAGGCTACCACCTACGAATGCACCAACGATACCGAGCAACATTGTAGAAAGAATGCCGCCGCCTTGAGCACCGGGATAAATCGCTTTTGCGATAGCGCCAGCCAATAGACCCAAAACCAACCATGCGATAATAGTCATTTTTTTAATCTCCGAAGGTGTTTGTTTTAACCGCTGAGATAATACTACTCAGCTACCTACCGAGGTGCGTCCATCTAGAGAGGTAAGCTGATGTAGCCTAAAGATACAGAGCAGTAGATTAATGGTGGAAACAGCCTTATTTCTTCAGTCCAAATCCTGACTTAGTTTGTTTTACTTTAGATTTCGATCGATCTTTACTGACCTCCAACACCGCATCTTGAAATAGCTCATGTAGATGCAGGGGCACACTGGCGATCTCAGGCAGGATCGGCTTCAAACATTTCTTGTTATCAGTTAACAGCGTATCCAAATCCTGTTGCAAGTCGAATTCAGGGCGCTTTAAAGTGACTTGCAAGATTGATTGCAGCGCCGTTGGATATTGAGTTGCGAGTCGATGCCAAACAAAGCTATTCATCTCAACATTTTCTAAATTCTGAAGAATTTGCTTCTCAGTATTGGGGTTACTCTGCCAGTCATCGCTTTCTAATAACGTTTTGAATGCTTGATAGGGTGTTAAAAAAAGCTGCCCCCACTGGGGATGAGTCAAGGCAGTCACTTGTTCAGCTTGTTTTAAGTGAGTCGGCAACTCGACTTGAGGAGCCACCATTTTAGTAGAAGCTTTACTGTCTAGCATTTGAGTGATTGTTTTGGCATCTGCACCTAAAGCCTCCGCCGCAGAGGTAATTTCCTCTTTAGAGGTGCCTGTCTGTTCGGCTAATTCTGCCAAAGTTAAGGATTCATCTAAACCAGCACTTTTAGCCTGCTTTTGGGTGATATGAGTTTGAAACTCAGCTAGTTTTTTGCTGAATTGATAGCCCGGTAAAGTGATCTCATCACTGCCAAAAAAGTCTAAAAAGCCTTGGTGATACTGCTCAACCGATCGCCATGCTTCTTCTTCTAATTCAGGTGCGTCGCTGTAAAGAAATGCTGGATAGGCTTTTTTGAAGTTGCCGATCGCTACTGCCAGTTTCGGCTTGCCCAATTTTCCAAGGGATGTCCAATTACTAAAAAACATCCATTCATCATCGGTCAGGGGGGCAATTTGGGTAAGCAAAATTTCGCCAACTTTCAGCCGCGCCATGGTTTGTAATGAGTTGGCATCAAGCGGTTTAACGCAATATTGTTTGGCGGTTGTCCAGTTTCGCAACTCAAACCCATCGGGTAAAACTTGCACAATTTCAAATAAGCCGATAAAAGCACGGTGCCAGCTTTGCAACAAGGCGCGATCGCTTTCGGTGAATGCGTCTGATTGCTCTAAAAACAAGTGAATCGGTGTTGTATCATTCACCGTTCCTTCCACTAAAAAGCGATCAATCACTAAGTTACGCTGATGTAATTCTGATTGGTATGAGCGAGACGATTGGTCGGCGCTGAAGGTTTCTAGGGCGATCGCGATATCTCCTTCGGCATCTAAAACAAAATCCGTTAGTTCTTGTTTTAGCGTTTTAGCTCGTTCCAAGATAATATCCACCTAAAATCCTCGCTTTCTTTCACTTGCACAGCATTCAGTCGCAACTTATCTCCTACCCAAGTTTTTAACAACTATCTAAAGGCTGAATTGTGCAGTTTTTTAGTGTAAAGGTTCGAGTTGGCAGGGCTAGAAAAGAACTTTAGCGTCGTCCTTTTTTCCCGTAATACTGCTGGTGATACTCTTCTGCTAGCCAGTATTTAGAAGCGGGTTCAATGGGGGTAACGATGGGGCGATCGTACTTATTTGATCGCTGCATAGCCTCTTTGGACTGGTGTGCAGCAATTTTTTGGGCTGGAGTATGAAAGAAAATGACGGAGCGATACTGCTCACCGCGATCGGCACCTTGACGATTCAGGCTGGTAGGGTCATGAATACTCCAAAACAAGTCTAATAAGGTACTGTAGGTCGCGATCGCGGGATCATACTCCACCTGCACCACTTCGGCATGTCCGGTAATTCGAGCGCAAACATCTAGATAGATTGGATTTTCAAAATGTCCGCCCATATAGCCCACAGAGGTTTTGGTTACGCCCTTAACGCGACGAAAAGCGGCTTCAATGCCCCAAAAACATCCGGCTCCAAAGGTTGCTGTTTCCATGGTTACTTCAGGTTTCAGGTTTCAGATTTCAGGTTTCAGGTTTCATGAACTGAGCCTACTTCATGTAGGCAGAAGGCTTATAGTAACGCTGATTTCTATGGATTACGGGGCTATTTGCTCCAATTTTCGTCTAGCTGCTTCCCCGATTCGGATAACCGCTCAACTTGGATCGGCTGTCCCCAAAAAGTGGGATTACTACGACAAATCGTGGGGTTCTCCACACCAGATTTATTCATACCAGTTTGGCATGATGAATTTGTGAATCAAAGGGATCAAATGAAAAACATATTTGCGGTGAAAGCATTCTCAAACTGGGTTTTTAATTGGTATCGCAGCACCATTCGTAATCCTAAATGGCGTTGGTGGTTGATTTTAGGCAGTTTGGTTTATTTGGTGGATCCCTTTGATGCACTCCCCGACTTTTTGCCAATCGTTGGCATGATTGATGACGGATTGATTGCAACAGTGCTTGTTTCAGAGGTTTCTCAGATGATGAGCGATCGCCTCAAAGCTCAAAAAAATAAGTTTTCCAATGGCTCAATGCCCGTCTCAACATCTGATGTTGAAACACCTGCGATCGATGTGAAAAGTGTTTCTCTTAGCTAGTTTAGGATCAGTTGTTTCTTAGATATTCATGGGTAAGAATTCTCTTGCCCGCCCAGTTTTTATACCTTTAAAGGAGATTTCCCATGGCTACTGTAATCAAGGAAAAAGTTACTGCTGATTTACAAAAAGCAAAAACAGAAGGCGGTTTGCGAGTTGAAAAAATTCGTGAGATTTTCAAAACTGCTGTGGCTCAGTCCATTGCAGAAGTGAAAGGCGGTTCGGGTGAAGTTCGGGCGATCGCCAAAGACAGTATGGCAAGCGTGATTGATATCCTGAATGAAACCGGCAACAACACCCAGGCAGAAGTGAACGCATCGGTTGAAGGGATTGTGGAAGGCATCCAAGACAGCAATTATAATGCGGCTGATATTGGGGGTGCGTTGGCTGAAATTGAAGCCTCTGGCAACCAAACTTCAGCGGATATGCAATCGTTGATGGCGGCTGTGCTGAATGCTGTGAAACGCACTCCGCAATATGCTGTACTGATGGAGCGCTATGCTGAAGTGAAAACTCGCTTGAATTCAGTTGATGCTCAACTGTCGGAAAAGTATGGCGATCGCTATCAGCAACTCAAACAACAGCTTGGAAAATTTTGGGAACTTGCAAAAGTTTGGTTTGAAAAAGCAAAAGCAACAGTTAGCGCTCCAGACCCAGTACAACGGATGCACATGGAATTGGGTGCCAAAATGGCTGAGAAAAAGTAAGCCAGTGAGAACAATCATTATCAGCAGCAATTTCCAGCATAAATACTGAAAACCTGCGGATATATTTGAAAGTCAAGAGGAAACGAACATGACCTCTTGGCTTTCAGAGTTTAAAGATTCTTCAAATAAGACTTGCAGAAGCAGCCTCATGCCCCCATGCCCGAATAATGTCGTAAACCCTTGCGCCAGAGCCACCGATAAATTCCAAAAAACACTGCGCTCCATCCACCCATTACAAGCAGCCCTCGTCCCAAATCTACCGGCAACCCCACCAAAATACTGGCTGGAAAGTGGACTAAATAGGGAAACGGAGTCCACAGGGCAAACTCCCGAACAGCGGGTGGAAACACTTCCAGCGGGGCAATCAAGCCAGAAAGAAAAAGGTAGAACAAGAACCAAAATTGTTCCAAAGCGCTAGCCCGCTCCGTCCAAAACGCAAACATTGCTAGGGTGTACTGCATGAGGAACCGCAGGATAAAAGCAAAGGTGATCACGAATAAGAACAGCGCCAGCGTTCCTAAGCTGGGTATCCAAAAAGAGGCAGGATACAGCAGAAAAAAAACTCCAATCAAGACAAACGCAAAAGGCAGACGAGCCAAGCGCTCGGATTGATGGGAAGCAAGATAATGCCAGATTGGATCGAGGGGTTGCAACAGCCGGAAGGACAAGCGTCCTTCCACAATTTCCCGTTCAAATTCCCAAATTACCCAGACAATCGTAAATTGCCTTGCCAGAAATGCTGCTAGAAAATAGCGGGCAAATTGCACCGGGGTTAGCCCAAATTGTCCGGTTTGTGCGGCTTGCATCCAAATACCCATGAGAATAAACGGCAATGAGCCGGATAACACCCACAGCACTAATTCCGCCCGATATTCCACCATGTAGGCGTAATAAACGATGCTCAGTTCACGGGCAATTCGCATGATTCGCTTCATGTGGCTGACCCCGATCGCAAGACTCGCCCAATCACCTCTTCAATCGGGGGTTCCGTCACTGCTAAATCCACTACTTCCAGATCAGACAAAAGCTTTGCGACCGTTTGCGTCAGCGCTTCTTGAGGAACCAAAAATTTTACGGTTTGACCTTGCATCTGATTTTCCACTGCTTCTACATCGGCATACAGAGCGAGTTTTTCAATCGGGTAAACCTGGGAAAGCTCCATAGTCACCTCCCGACAGGGCGCAAAGCGATCAACCAAGCCTGCTAAACTGCCGTCATAAATCATTTGCCCTTGGTGAATCACTAAAACTCGCTGACACAGGGCGGTGATGTCTGCCATGTAGTGACTGGTCAGCAAAACGGTTGCCCCGTAGCGTTGGTTGTAGTCGCGTAGAAATTCCCGCACGCTGACTTGGGCATTCACATCTAACCCCAAGGTTGGCTCATCTAAAAACAACACTTCGGGATGATGGATTAGGGCAGCAAGCAGTTCCGCTTTCATCCGCTCTCCTAGCGATAGTTTGCGAACTGGCTGGGTGAGCTTGCCTTCTAGAGACAGCATTTCGGTGAGGTCACTGACCTGTTGCTGAAAGTCGCGATCGCAAATGCCATAAACCGCTGCATTAATCCGCAACGAATCCATTGCTGGCAGATCCCAGATCAACTGCTGCTTTTGACCCATGACCAACGTAATTTTTCGCAAAAATCGTGTTTTTCGCTGAAATGGCACATATCCCGCCACCTGAACCATGCCCTCAGATGGGTGAATTAGCCCAGTCAGCATTTTGAGTGTGGTTGTTTTTCCGGCTCCATTTGCGCCTAGAAAACCGACAACTTCCCCCGGTTCAATCTGAAAAGAAACTGCCTGCACTGCATTCACAGTTCGATAATTGCGGCGAAAAAAATGTTGGGCAGTTCCCTGAAAACCCGTTTCTTTGACCGTGATTGGATACCGTTTGCTGAGATTTTCAGCCAAAATAGCAGGCATATCTAATATATTTTCCTTACAGACTGCAAAATGCACTTGACCTTGGCTAACTGCTCCCTCTAATGTAATTTCACATATTGAGAGAAGGATGTCATGGGCTTTTTAATTCCGTTTGTCATTGGTGCCATCGTTACAGCGATCGCGCTGCTGTTGATTTCCAAAATTCCCTTCTTAGGAATTGAAATAGATAGTGTTGGTAAAGCGCTGCTGGCAGGGGTTGTGATGGGGATCTTAAGTTGGGGTTTGGGCTGGATGGCTGGCAGTAAAATTCTCAATGTTCTGACATTGGGAATTTTGTGGTTGGTGGTCAACACGATTATCTTTGGTTTGTCTGCTTGGTTAATCGAAGGCTTCCGTTTACGGAACGGTATCATTAGTGCAATTTTGGGCGCGATCGCGCTGACATTTGTCAACTCAGTCTTATTTAAAGTTCTGGGGATGGTCTTTCCTAACGTGGTTCCAGCCATCTAACGCTTTCAGTAGCAAATTATCAACATAGAGAGGCGCTAAATCTAGAGTCTCTCTACTGTTTTTGTGGTCAATGTCTAACATTCTGTTCCAAAACTGTAACCAGCCCCCATCAACGAGCCTGCGAGTGTCAAAGTAAGTACATCCTAAAAATTAATGTATCCGTGAGGAGAGTACTCAATGAAATCATCAATGCTAGCTCATCAATGGCTCTGGCGCTCTTGGAAACCCTTAGTTCTTACTCTTGGGATCACTAGCCTCTGCTTGATTCCACCTGCGATCGCCCAGGAAAAGTTACTGCGAACCTTGACCGTCAGTGGACGAGGCACTGAATTTGTGCAGACCACCTTAACACAAGTGCGGCTGGGGGTAGAAGCCCAAGGGAAAACTGCCAATGAGGTGCAAAAGGTTGTTGCCCAACGCTCCAATTCTGTGGTCGATTTGTTGAAATCACGCAAGGTGGAAAAGCTAGAAACCACTGGAATTAACTTGAACCCCACCTATCGCTATGACAACGGCAACCAAACCCTAACGGGATACAGCGCTAGCAATATCGTCAGTTTTCGGGTCGCCACGTCAAAAGCAGGGGCGCTGCTGGATGATGCCGTTAAAGCGGGGGCAACGCGGATAGATGCAGTCAGCTTTGTTGCAACTGAAGGCGCGATCGCGGGTGCCCAAAAAAGTGCCCTCAAAGAAGCCACCCAGGATGCCCAAGCTCAAGCAGATTCAGTGTTGAGCGTTCTCAATCTAACCCGGAAAGAGGTTGTCGGCATCCAAATCAATGGTGCTTTTACGCCGCCTCCACGCCCTTTAAGGGCAGATGCAATGGAACTGAAAGCCGCAGCCGCCCCCAGCCCTGTGATTGGTGGAGAACAACAGGTTGAAGCCTCGGTCACTTTGCAAATCAGCTATTAACCCCAAGGCGTTAGAAGTGAAGGGGTGGACGAGTCGATGCAGGTTTCCATCTACCCATCTCTACCATCTCTACCATCTCTACCCCTTCACACTCCTTAAAACTCATCCTGATATCCCCCGCCACTTGCCCCTTCGCCTTCATTGTCGCGCTTAGAACCCAACAGTTCCATCCGTTCAACCCGCACAACTGGTTTAGACCGATTTGCTCCAGTATTTCGGTCTTTCCAACTATCAAACTTAAGAGACCCAGTAATGCCGATCAAACTGCCTTTACGGACATAATTTGCTGCCACTTCAGCCGTTTTTCCCCACAGTTCCAAATTAAACCAATCGGGCTGGTCATTATTCTTGGTTTGACGATTGACTGCTAATGTCAAGTTACACACAACACTCCCCGATTCAAAATATTTAACGTCAGGATCTCCCCCAACTCGACCTACTAATGTCACAACATTTAAACTCATAATTCATTCCGCTGAAAGTAAAAACGCATTATCGAGATTGCTTATTCTAATCGAAAATTGTGTCTGACTCGTAGAGCTTATTCAAGTAAAAACAATACATATGATCTTAATCGACAAATTGCTTTTGTCGAAAGAAGCAGTTGCAGCAAGCATTTCATTACAGCCATCCAGGAAGGAATCAGAATCGTTTTAATAAAAAAGGAAATTTGATGTAAAGTGAAAGGCTCAGGGCGTGAATACTTTCATCGGTTAGTGGATACGCACTATACTTTATGGGTTTGAATTCATTTGTTTGCCTAGTTAGGTTGAATTTACATTGAATTGAATTCGTAGAGACAATCTCTAGATAAAGGCATGAGCTTTCTACCTAGACGAGTAAGCAAAAGCATAATAGAATCCGCTTTATATTCATCTATCGATTTAGTCCGTTTAATTTCTTTCTAAGATCGCATTTAACTTGTTCATTCTTTGAGGCATAGAGACTAGTGGGTCTTTTCAGTCGCTTTTCCCTGTCACGGGATATGGGTATTGATCTTGGCACTGCCAATACATTGGTTTACGTGTCGGGCAAAGGGATTGTTTTGCAAGAGCCATCGGTGGTGGCAATGGATCAGGATGAGAATGTTCCTTTGGCGGTTGGAGAAGATGCAAAAAGGATGCTGGGAAGGACTCCTGGTAACGTTGTTGCCCTTCGTCCCCTACGGGATGGGGTGATTGCAGACTTTTATACTGCTGAGCTAATGCTGAAGCACTTTATTGCGCGGGTCAATGAAGGAAAAACGCTCGTTGCTCCCCGCATTGTGATTGGAATTCCTAGCGGAGTCACTGGGGTTGAGCGTAGGGCGGTGATGGATGCTGCCTCCCAAGCGGGAGCGCGAGATGTTTACTTAATTGATGAACCCGTTGCGGCGGCGATCGGTGCGGGGTTACCCGTCGCTGAACCGACTGGCAATATGATCATCGATATTGGTGGCGGCACCACAGAAGTTGCGGTTCTAAGTTTGCAGGGAACGGTTTTAAGCGAATCTGTCCGGGTTGCGGGTGACGAACTCAACGAAGCGATCGCCCATTACATGAAGAAGATCCACAACCTTGTCATTGGTGAGCGTACATCCGAAGAGATTAAGATCACCATTGGGTCTGCTTATCCTATTGATGATGATGTTCAGATGGATGTGCGCGGCTTGCATCTACTATCCGGCTTGCCTCGAACGGTCACTGTTAAAAGTGCTGAAATTCGAGAAAGTATGGCAGAGCCACTTTCGGTGATTGTGGATGCGGTCAAGCGCACTTTAGAACGCACTCCTCCTGAACTGGCGGCAGATATTATTGATCGCGGGATTATGCTGGCAGGTGGCGGCGCGTTACTAAAAGGTCTAGATACGCTAATTAGCCACGAAACGGGAATTGTGGTTCATGTGGCGGCTGATCCACTCAGTTGTGTCGTGCTGGGTACTGGTAGAGTATTGGAGAACTTCAAACAGCTTGAGCGAGTCTTTAGTGGTCGCTCTCGCAATTTCTAAGTTTTTCTGGCTTAGAATGAATTCACCTCAATTTTCCTACTTTGGGAAGGAAGTATTTTTACTGCTTGGTACGGGGAGTTAGCCTTTTCGCAGACCTGTTTATTGCATGTTTACGTTACGCCGTTGGTGGGATCGTCACCGCTTACAAATTATTCTAGCTAGTCTGGCTCTTGGGTCTGCTGCTTTTTTGCGGCAAACCGAGGGCGCAGCTTTGTATGAAGCTTATCGACTGCTAACCTTTCCCTTTCAGCCTAATCTAGAGCGCAAAGCTGCGCTGGAAAATGCTCAAATTCAGGAGCTACAGCAACGTTTAACAGAGTTAGAAAGTCAAAATCAGCAGTTGCGATCGCTCGTTGGCTATGTTGCCGAAACCAAAAAGTCTGGAATTACTGCACCGGTCGTAGGTCGTAGTGCTGATCACTGGTGGCAACACATCATATTAGGACGAGGAACCCAAAGCGGAGTTCAAATCGGCTCGATTGTAATGGCTCCCGGCGGAGTGGTTGGGCGAGTCATTGCTGTGACCCCCAATACCAGTCGTGTCCTGCTATTGAGCGATCCCTCTAGCCGTGTGGGAGCCACCGTGAGTCGCAGTCGTAATATGGGCTATGTGCGAGGACAAACATCCAATCGCGCCATCATGGAGTTTTTTGATAAGGTGCCCGATGTGCGCCAAGGCGATGTTATCACGACTTCCTCCTTAAGTAAGCTATTTCCGGCAGGCTTGCCAATTGGACGGGTGCAATCGATAGACCTAAATAAAAGTCCTGCTCCTGAAGCCGTGATTGAGCTATCTACGCCAATTAGTTTTTTAGAATGGGCAGTAGTGTATCCCCATAAGCCGTCTGTTCAGATTGCGCCCTCTAGCACTGGATCAACCAATCAAAATACAGGTGGATCTATTCCAGCCCAGTCTGAGCCAATAGAGCCACCGCTATGAGAAACGAGTCTCTGTTTGAGCGTTTGCAAGATCGTCCTGGCGCTCGTGTTGTAGTGAACTCTGCTGTGACGGTTTTGTCGGTTCTGCTCTGTTTATTGATTTCGCCCACCAGACTACCAGGAATGGAATTGGCAGGAATCGGACCGAACTGGTTACTCATTTGGGTAGTTGCTTGGAGTGTGAAGCGCTCTATGTTCCAAGGCGCACTAGCGGGATTAGCCCTAGGACTGATTCAAGATGGGATGACGGCTCACACGCCTACCCATGTAATCAGCTTGATGCTGGTGGGAATTTTGACGGCTCGCTTGAGAAAAGAGCGCTATCTTCGAGAAGATTTTATTTCCGTGGCTCTTATTGCCTTTGCGATGGCAGTGATGGCAGAAACCGTGATGGCAATTCAGTACAGTATTCAGGGCAGTCGCTCTCTGGTGGAAATCTGGACTTATCATCAGCTAATCGCTTTGGGATCTGCGGTTCTCAGTAGCCTTTGGGCACCCGTTATTTATTTTCCGCTGAATCGTTGGTGGCAACAGATGAGTCTGTTGGAAAAACAGACTTAAGGGGCTTGCATGAAAATAACATACCAATGCTCCAGGTTCGACTTTGCTCAACCTTCAGCCGTCGCGGGTTGAACGAAGTCGAAACCGATCTGATAGTTACGGTATTAACCCGCAGACCCCAAATTAATTTGCAGCAGATCTGCTGGAGTGTTGCAGTTAAACAGCATTGCCTGTTCTTGTCGCTTGATATCGGGATCATCGCTGAACTGAATGGTCTGGACTGAAACTTGAGCTAACCAGATCTGGAGCGATCGCCCCCCTTGATCCCTATACTGAGTCAGACTAGATAAACACTCGGTTCGGTAAAAGCCACACAACGGTTCCCAGCCTTTTTCGCCCTTTGGAAGCAGGGCAATTGCGTCGCTAACCTGGGATAATTGCCGCATCCAGCGTTGCAGAATTTCCTGATTGAGTCTGGGTAAATCACATGCCAACAGCAACACCCAAGCTGTTTTAATCTGAACTAACCCTTGGGTGAATCCGACTAACGGTCCCTGCGGTTTGGGTAACAGCTTTTCTTCAATCACATAGCAGCGATCGGGCACAATTTCCGAGTAGTCTCTGCTTTCAGATGTCACAACAAACACCTGGGAGGAGCAGTGCAACGCGATCGCACAGGTTCGCTGTAGAAGCGGAATGCCTTCCACCACAATTAGCGCCTTGTCTCTGCCCATGCGGGAACTTTGCCCTCCTGCAAGAATGATGACTGAGAGCGAAGGATTCATACCGTTGATCGGGTTTTTTCTTAAAGGCTGGGAAGTTTTTGGCAGGGAATCCCTTGCTTTGAAAATACGCTGTTGCGAAACGTATCTTGCAACATTTTTGGAGGATCAGTATCTGGCTTTTGTTGCAATACCCGCCGCACCCGCCAAAAACTGTAACCACTGAGCCAACAGATATCAACCAGTGCAGTATAAAACCATCCATGGTTTTTCAAAAAATAACGCCGACGAGAATCATACCAATACTGGGGAAGGCGTTTTGGCGCTTGATTAGTGGCTGTCACTCCCGTACTTTGCCCTAAAATATGCATGACTCGGCTTTGGGGCACATACCAGCAAGTCCAACCAGCACGCCGCGCCTGCAAACAAAAGTCGGTTTCTTCAAAATAGAGAAAGTATCCTTCATCCATTAGCCCAATCGATTCAAACACTTGCCGACGGATCATCATGCTGGCACCCGGTAACCAGTCGATTTGCTCCTCTTCATTGCCCATCACTTTAGCAACAATCCATTTGGACAGGAGCTTGGAAACCACACCAAGCCGCAGGGCGGAATCTAACTCGCTAAAAATGCTGGGAAAACGAAATGCATAGGGCCACGGTTTGCCATCGGCTTCTTCAAAACTGCTGCCTGCAATCCCAACCTCTGGATGGTGATCCATGAAATCAACCAAGGCTTTGAGAGCACCAGGGCGCACTTGCGTATCGGGGTTAAGTAGCAGG
>QBMH01000300.1 GCA_003249025.1 Leptolyngbya sp.
TCGAGTAACGCTTTGAGTCGAATAAATGCCTCATCCTGATGCTCTGCTAACACATAAGCCAAGACTACGCCACTGTCATGGTCAATGGCATGCCACAACCATCGTTGTTGCTTTTTAGAGTGGACAAAACTCCACATTTCATCGGCTTCCGCTTCAGTATCTTCCCACTGGCAGAGCTTTACAATGCTTTGAGTCGGTTCCAGTTCAGCTAGTTTAGCTTCGTTGACGGCTTGGAGTTGTCGATCTTTTTTTTTAATTCCTCAATGACTGTTGTTGGACTAATATGCAGCACACGGGCAGTATCTCGGATGCCACTGCCATTCATTGCCATATCGCTGATTTGTTGCTTCACTTCAGGCAAATACCCTGGATAGGTGTATTGCAAAATAAAGGTGCGTCGATGGCAGGCTGAGTTCTGGCAAAAGTAGCGCTGTTTGCCGTCTGGAGTGGTGCCGTGTTTGATCACTTCGACTCCATCACATTGAGGGCAGTGAATTGGTTCTAAAACCATGCTTGAGCTTCCATCATGATCAACCTCTCCATCAAACCAGTTTCTCTGATGGAAAACAACAAACCTAGAACATTACCCCGCAAGCGACGGGGGCAGCCTGATCTTTCTTGCAAAACGCCCATGATTCCTGTGAGCTATATCCTCCCTAAACCGGAGTGTAGTTCAAGGGAACTGTTTCGGCAGATTTTAGTGTCCTACAATTTTGACTTGCCAAAGGGGACTGTTGGCGATGCCCGTAGCCTTGTCTTGAAAGTTTTGCGTCAAAGTCAAACAGAGGTTTTATTTATCGACGAAGCCGACCGTTTGAAAAAAAAGACGTTTGCAGACGTTCGAGATATTTTTGATGAGCTGAAGATTGCTGTTATTTTGATTGGGACTAAGAAGCGCTTAGACCCGGCAGTTCAAGAAGATGAACAGGTTTATAATCGCTTCCGATCTAACCATCGAGTGGGCACAATCCAGAAAGAGCAACTCAAACAGATTGTCGGAGTTTGGGAGCGAGACATTATTGCCCTACCCGTTCCATCTCATTTGACCACTGAACCGATGTTGAAAATTATTCGCCCTGCGATCGGGGTCGCTCAACGGGGGTATTACATTGGTCTGATTGACATGGTGTTACGCGAAGCAGCCATTCGTTCGCTGGAAAAAGGGATGATGAATATTGATAAAGATGTCCTTGTAGAAGTGGCGGGGGAATATAGTTGATGGAAACTCCGCCCATTCCACCCTGGGTTTTCACAGTAGAACCCTACAAAGGTGAAAGTTTAAGTCATTTTTTGGGGCGGTTTCGTCGGGCAAATTACGCTTCGTCAAACGAATTAGGTCAAAAAACAGAGTTGGGATCTGTGCTTGCCCGCTGGGAAAAGTTTCGTTTCATTCCGCCACCCAGCCAGAAGCAGTTAGAAGCGTTAGCTTTAGTTGTCCAGCTAGAGGTTGAGCAGTTACGCCAAATGCTACCACTTCAGGGTGTAGGCATGAAGCATGAGCCAATGCGTTTATGTGCTGCTTGTTATGTAGAAATTCCATGTCACAAACTAGAGTGGCAGTTTAAGGAAACTAGAGGCTGCGCTCATCATCAGCTACGCTTGCTCTCTGAGTGCCCAAACTGCAAATTAAGATTCCCGATTCCTTCCACTTGGCTAAAAGGGCAATGCAAGCGATGCCTGCTATCGTTCGCGGAAATGATTGTGAGTCAAAAGCCTTATTAAGTCGAAGTCGTTCGATAAGCCTTACCGCAGTAAAGACAGCAGCGGAATTTGAGCGAGGAGATCGCTTCATTACAACTCACCAACGATCTCGCCACTGCCTAACTCATCACCCCTCACACCCTAGACAACCTCGGAGCTACCTATGAGCCTAATCACGCTTCAGTGCCGTTTGGTCGCTAATGAAGACACCCGTCGTCTGCTCTGGCTCCTGATGGCGAAGAAGTACACACCGCTAATTAATGAACTGCTACAAAAAATTGCTAAGCATGATAGCTTCGACAACTGGTGTCAAACGGGAACAATTTCACTGGTTGTAGTCAAAGAATTCTGCAAGGAATTGAGGCAAGAGGCTCGATTCACAGGACAGCCGGGGCGCTTCTACACCTCCGCGATCACGCTCGTTCATCGGATCTATAAATCCTGGTTGGCGCTTCAAGTACGGCTTAAACGAAAAATTGCTGGGCAAACTCGATGGCTTGCCATTCTCCAGAGTGATGATGAACTAGCAGTTGCTATTCAAAGCGATCTGAGTACCTTACAAACCAAAGCCAGGGAGATTCTAGCTCAGATCCGTCCGTCAACTCCAGCGGACGATGAACCTCAACCTAAAAAAGCTCGAATTAGAAAGCAATCCACACCAAAAAACAAGCAGCAGGGAGCCAGCATCTTTAGTGTGCTCTTCGGATTATATGAACAGACACAGAACGACGTGCTAACTCGGTGTGCGATCGTTTACCTACTGAAGAACGGCTGTAGGGTGCCCGATAAACCCGAAGATCACAAAAGATTCGCCAAGCGCCGTCGTAAAGCCGAAATTCGGTTAGAACGTCTCATGACGCAGTTCCAAAACAGCCGCCTTCCCAGTGGTCGAGACCTCTCTGATCAGACATGGTTAGAGGCATTAGCCCTGGCGACGACTCAGATGCCCGAGGACGAGAAGCAAGCCGCAGACTGGCAAGCAAGCCTGCTTACTAAAGCCAAGCCCTTACCTTTCCCAGTGAACTACGAGACAAACGAAGACCTTCACTGGTTTCTCAACCATAAAGGGCGGCTTTGTGTCCGCTTTAATGGCATCAGTGAACACACGTTTGAAATCTACTGCAATACTCGACAGCTTCACTGGTTCAAACGCTTCCTGGAAGATCAGGAAATTAAGAAAACCAGTAAAGGGCAGCATTCTAGTGGGCTGTTTGCTCTCCGCTCCGGACGCATTGCTTGGAGAGCTGGTTTTGGCAAAGGAGATCCCTGGAATCAGCATCACCTTGAATTATCCTGTGCCGTGGATACTCGCCTGTGGACAGCAGCAGGAACCGCACAGGTTTGTCAGGAAAAAGCCACGGCAATTAACAAGATCATCAAGGGCACAAGAGCCAAGGGACATTTGAATCAAGCACAGGAAGCATTTTTGCAACGCCGAGAAACAACCTTGGCATTGCTAGATAACCCCTTCCCCCGTCCTACCCATCCGCTTTATCAAGGTGATTCCAACAGACTGCTTGGAGTGAGTTTTGGTTTGGATAAACCTGCGACTGTCGCAATTATTGACGGTGCGACGGAGAAAGTGATTACCTACCGCAGTGTCCGCCAACTACTAGGAGAAAATTACCAGCTACTCAACCGTTATCGTTTGCGCCAACAACGGACTGCTCACAAACGGCACAATAGCCAACGTAAAGCTGCTCCTAACCAACACTCGGAGAACGGTTTGGGAGAGTATGTTGATCGGTTATTGGCTCAAGCAATTGTTACGCTCGCGAAGGAGTTCCAAGTGAGTAGTCTCGTTTTACCTGACGTTGGTGACGTTCGCGAAGTCATTCAAAGTGAGGTTCAGGCTAGGGCAGAGCAAAAACACCTCGGTTCTATAGACCGCCAGCAAGAATATGCGCTCCAATATCGGGCTAGTGTTCACCGTTGGAGCTATGGGCGACTCAGCCAAAATATTCAAAGTCAAGCTGCCCAGACTGGTATTGCGATTGAGATAGCCAAACAACCTTTTGCAGGAACGCCTCAAGAGAAAGCAAAGGGGCTAGCAATCTCAGCCTACCAATCTCGGCAATAAAAACACTTGCAAGCAAAACGTTTGTACTGTATAAATGAATTGCGCCGTGGTTCATGCCAGCAATGGTCTCTGTGCTAATCGCCAATTACGGGCTAGTTTGACTATTGGAAGATAGTCTTGCTTTCTGGCTCTAGTGACTGTCCACCTCGAAGTTGGGTGCGCCCCCAACAAAGGGTGCGGGTATACCGCAGTGATGGTTACTGTTCTCACCTCCGAGCAAGGAGGAATTCACCCTAACCCTTAAAACTTGGCAAACCTAAGTGAGGGCAAAATCCTTGGAACCTTTGCCAAAACGCCGAACTTGCCTCTGAACCTATTCCTCAAAGTTGTTTGTGAATCTAGATCAATTCCTCAACGAGCTTGGAATCGAGTTTAGAGCAAGGTTTGCCAAAAGCTTCGCTAGAAAGCTTATTGCAGCTTAGTTGCAACGGCTGGAGTCGCAATCGCCTTTTTAGGGCAGGATGAGTTGAAAGCCAGAAACAGGTAAAAGGGGAAGCTTTTGAGCTTCATGTCGCAATCGCCTTTTTAGGGCAGGATGAGTTGAAAGGCTGAATAAAAGTTGCACCAAAACTCTATGTTCATGTCGCAATCGCCTTTTTAGGGCAGGATGAGTTGAAATCGACCCCTTATAGACTTAGCTAATTGAGCAAGCTTTGTCGCGATCGCCTTTTGCGTTCTGGTCAGATTAAAAGTGTTACTTCAAAGCTGTTTGAAAATACTTAAGTACTATAAATTTTCCTTATTAGCTCTGAATTATGAGCTTTTTTATTTTATATTTACTACTAAGGTGAATTGAAAGGCGCACTTCGTTCGGGATCAACAGCTTAATAGTTTGTTGTCTTCCAACTGTATTGGCTACCCCAATACTTGATGACATCAAAGTGTTAACGATAGACAAAAAGTGTTGGACGACAAAAAAACGTTAATGACGACACTAATCTGATAACAACGACACTAATTTGTTATCGATGACAAATAAAGTGTTACTCGACAACAGTACACAAATCGGGATGGCGGGATTCGAACCCACGGCCCCTTCGTCCCGAACGAAGTGCGCTACCAAGCTGCGCCACATCCCGCTTAAATTGATCCGACTAGCTTTACTCTAGGTATTAATCGTCTTTAAGTCTAGCATTTTCAAAGTTCGACATTGGAAGACGGGAAAAGTCTGGCTGGAGTTGAGAACAAACTCAAGTTTTTGAAGGAACGCTTCACAAAGTTTTTTACAGCCATACCCACAGCGTAAGTAACGCGATGTGCGACTAAAACTACTGTGTCACAAGCTGGTCGAACTGCAACGGTTCATCGCTATGACGGTTGAGCCAACGACAGAGGGTATGAGCCAACAGCTTGCGGTTGAGGCGACTGGTTAAGTGCCACCGGTCTCGTGCCCAGACCTTTTCAACCCTGAAGCGCTCTACTAATTGACCAATGACCGTTTCAATGAGTCGTCGCATTCGTTGGAGTAACTTAACCCAGGCAGGATCGCGAGAGTCC
>QBMH01000301.1 GCA_003249025.1 Leptolyngbya sp.
CTATATCAAGCAAACCACCCGCCACTTCATTGAAACTGTTTTCAGTGCCATTACTGCTCAATTTCCCAAATCAATTCATGCGGTGACGATGGATGGCTTTTTGCTGAAAGTCTCCACTTTTATCGTTGCTTTCACCCTTAAAGCCGCATTTATCGACTAGTCCTTTACTCCCGCTCAATCGGTTACGAACTGCTTTCGCGAGTTCGCCTCGTTGACCTGAGTAAGCTTCACAGTCATCTCCCATCTCCAGATAACCCGCAACTTGGGTTACTAGCAGAAACTTTGGAACGTGCTAAACCCGATCCATTGGCGTACCAGGTTGGATTAGAGCGCTTGGGTTCCGTGGCAAACTGCGCGATCGCCTTTGAAGATTCACCCTCTGGCATTCAGTCGGCAGTCGGGGCAGGGATTTTAACCATTGGGATTGCATCAACCCAGTTGCCAGAGGAATTGTATGCAGTCGGGGCAACTCTGGTTGTAGCTGATTTTAGAGATCGCGAACTCTATGGTTTTTTGAACTGCGCCTTGCACCAGCCATCAGGGGCGAGGCGGTAGGGGTTGATTGGTGCCAAGCGCGTTGGGTTTGAATACCGTTTTCCAGGCGACAACGGTGCCTTTGCCAATTTCCATATCGGTAGTTGCCCCGTTTTCCCACACTAGGCGAATGGTCATATTTTCTAAAGGCGCACTGGTAAGAGCAGCAGCAAGTTCAGCGGAAACACCACCTTGTTCGTAGACATAGATCTGGTTGTTGATGGCAAACTTGATGGCTTTGGGCGATCGCTCCGTTTGATATTTCCGATAGATAGGCTCTTTATCGCGATATTGCACTTCGCGGCGTTTGCCGTTTTCGGTGACCCATTTGCTGCGCCAAACGGTCTTATAATCCACGACTTCTGAATGGAATTCGGTGTAAGTGGCGCGAATATCTTGGGGTGACCAGCGACTGACAAAGACAAAGGTGCCGTTACCATCAAAATTTTTGTCGTAAACCAGATTGCCATCGAAGCGATCGCTGACAACCTGAGACCATGACACTTTTGAATTTTGGGTCACCGGAGCCGGATCAACTGCGATCGCTGCGGCTACCGTGCTGATTGCCAACCCCAATCCTAAACTAAGACTCCAAATGTAATTCCTCATATTTATCTTCGCGTGTAGTGGGGGTTCTCTTAAGAGTATCTACAACCCAGTTTCAAACCAGTCCGAAAAATTAGTGTATCTCTGAGTAAATTTTATGTAGCCTCGTATATTTGAGTTTTGAAACTGAACGCGGGAGATTTTTGTCTTGCAGCAAACTCCTACCGCTGATTACCAAACTGTTGGGCATTTAATTCCCAATGACGAAGAACAAGAATTATCGTCAGCACTTGGAAGGGTAATAGTGTGTGAAAATCCTTACAGTCATCTGGCTGATTATCGACCTATCTAGAGAGTGGGCGATCGCTGAGATGATTTTTTGTTGCCAGTGCATAGCTAACTCACTGCGAAAAATTTATACAACTTTACCAAATATAAATAATTAACCATTTTTAACAAAAGCTTTTACAGCCCTAAAATATCAGTTTTTTCAAAGTTTCATTTTCATAAAGATTTAATGTAAATCTGAAAAAGCCTCGTTTTACTCACCGTTTGAAGACTTTATCCCGAGGTCTTAGGCATTTGACTGGGAAAAACACCGCTAAAAACTATTTCGCAACTCTACTTCAATACAAAAACTTGTTTATCTAATCAAATGCGATCGCCAGCCTATTATTTAAGTTTGATCCGGTTTTTATATAAATCAAGCTATAAAAATCTTTCATGGGTCAAAAAAAATTCAAAAAGGACATAGAGTGTCATAGGAGATTTCTGTTTCCCCCATGAACTTGATAGCTACCGTTTACGCCTCTATCGTCTTCTAAGTCAGCTTCCTTTAACTGCAAATTTCGACAATACTGCTTGCAGTGACAGAAGAAACTTGCATCGGTGATTTGGATTTAACACAGGCGTGGTCTACCTCTATCTAGCTAGTGAAGACCTTACTACCACCTTTAAGAGAAATATAGGAGATAAACAACATGAAGCTCGCCGTTTATGGAAAAGGTGGAATTGGAAAATCAACAACAAGCTGCAATATCTCTGTAGCGCTTGCAAAACGGGGCAAAAAGGTTTTACAGATCGGGTGCGATCCTAAGCACGACAGCACTTTCACCCTAACGGGTTTCCTAATTCCTACCATTATTGATACGTTGCAAGAAAAGGACTATCACTATGAAGATGTCTGGCCTGAAGATGTTATCTATAAAGGATACGGTGGAGTTGACTGTGTAGAAGCAGGCGGACCACCCGCCGGTGCTGGTTGCGGTGGCTATGTCGTAGGTGAAACGGTCAAGCTTCTAAAAGAACTGAACGCCTTCGACGAATATGACATCATTTTATTTGATGTGCTAGGTGACGTGGTTTGTGGCGGCTTTGCTGCCCCGCTAAACTATGCCGATTACTGCATGATTGTGACGGATAATGGCTTCGATGCTTTGTTTGCTGCCAACCGAATTGCGGCTTCAGTTCGCGAAAAAGCACGGACTCATCCCCTGCGACTTGCCGGTCTGATCGGTAACAGAACCTCAAAGCGGGATCTGATTGAGAAATATATTGAAGCGGTTCCCATGCCAGTGCTTGAAGTGTTGCCATTAATTGAAGATATTCGGGTTTCGCGGGTGAAGGGAAAAACCTTATTTGAAATGGCTGAAACCGATCCTTCTTTAAACTATGTCTGTGACTACTATCTGAATATTGCAGATCAGATTTTGGCAAGACCCGAAGGCGTGGTGCCAAACGACACGCCCGATCGCGACCTATTTTCGCTGCTATCTGATTTCTACCTCAATCCACAGCAACCTAAAGTGAAATCCGAGGAAGAAGTATTAGATCTAATGATGGTTTGAGGAAGATCTGAAGAGAGTTTTGAGTTTTGAAGATTAAGTTTCAACTTGGCGGACAATAGTGTGGAACTTAAGCTTCAAGCTCATTAACTCTTGTTTTAAGGTGTCGTGTGAATACTCAGCAGTTTCGTCAATCCGCAAAAAAGAAATGGCTAGACTACTACGTCGAGAATCGTGTTTGGATTGCGCGGTTGCAGGTCTGGGTTAATTGTGATGGGCAACGCCGTCCCTCCTCAAGTTTCATACTGGCAACCTTGGCTGCATTAGAACCCCAGCTAAATCAGTTGCTGCCCTTAATCGTTGACTTAAGCAGTAATCCGGACCGAATCATAGCGGCTCTTGATCTCAACTTTAATCCAGATGAACATTTAAAAGCGGTATCTAAGCCCAGTCCAAAAGCTTTGGAAAACGGCAGCGTTGAACAGAAGACAGCCAATGATGCACTCAAATTTCTTCCGGCTGCATCATCCTATGAAACCGATCTGCCCACAAGCCAAGTGTCTCATTTGATATCCAAAATTGATGAATCCTGTGAGGGCGGTCGCTCTGGGCGATCGCAACCCACTAAAGCCCAGCCCCAAAAGCTCTAAGCCGCTGAGTGAACGACTAGCGAATGAACAGGGGAAAGACGTGTTTAGTTGCTCGAATCACTAAAACAAATTTCCTCACTCCAAACAGACTGTCAGTAAACTGAGAAATCATTTTTTAAGTTAAAGACTTGCCAATTAGTTCAGGAGAACACTGGAATGACCCTTGCCGATACCCAACCCCAAGCGTTGACGTTTGAATGTGAAACAGGCAACTATCACACATTTTGCCCCATTAGCTGCGTCGCTTGGCTATACCAAAAAATTGAAGATAGTTTCTTTCTAGTGATTGGAACGAAAACCTGCGGATATTTTCTGCAAAATGCAATGGGGGTGATGATTTTTGCTGAACCTCGCTATGCGATGGCAGAACTGGAGGAAGGGGATATTTCTGCTCAGTTGAATGATTATGAGGAACTAAAGCGGCTGTGCCTGCAAATTAAGCGCGATCGCAATCCTAGTGTGATTGTCTGGATCGGCACTTGCACCACCGAAATCATCAAAATGGATTTAGAAGGCATGGCTCCTAAGTTAGAGTCTGAGCTTAGTATTCCCATTGTGGTGGCTCGTGCCAATGGTCTCGACTACGCCTTTACCCAAGGAGAAGATACTGTTCTGGCGGCAATGGTGCATCGCTGCCCCGAAAAAGCGCCAGAAGCGGAAAAAGAAGAGCGAAATGCGATCGCAAAACTGCTGAACTTCGGACGCAAAAAAGAAGACATTGCTACCGACGAAGCTGAATATGTTGATCATCCACCACTCGTCCTGTTCGGCTCCCTGCCTGACCCCGTGGTTACCCAGCTAACCCTCGAACTTAAAAAGCAAGGCATCAAAGTTTCTGGCTGGCTACCCTCCAAGCGCTACACCGAACTGCCCATCATTCAAGAAGGCTACTATGTCGCAGGTGTAAACCCCTTCCTCTCCCGCACCGCCACCACCTTCATGCGTCGCCGCAAATGCAAACTGATTGGTGCCCCCTTCCCGATCGGTCCCGACGGCACCCGCGCCTGGGTCGAAAAAATCTGCTCTGTGTTTGGCATCGAACCCAAAGGTTTGGATGAACGAGAAGCACTGATTTGGCAAAACCTGGAAGAATACACCAGCCTGATTCGTGGAAAATCCGTATTCTTTATGGGTGATAATCTGCTAGAAATTTCCCTCGCGCGCTTCCTGATTCGCTGCGGTATGACCTGCCACGAAATTGGCATCCCCTATATGGATAAGCGCTATCAAGCCGCAGAACTCGCTCTATTAGAGCAAACCTGCCGAGAAATGAAAGTTCCTATCCCCACAATTGTGGAAAAACCAGACAACTACAACCAACTTCAACGGATTAAACAACTTCAACCTGATTTGGTTATTACAGGCATGGCTCATGCTAATCCATTAGAAGCCCGTGGCATTAACACAAAGTGGTCAGTTGAATTTACCTTTGCTCAAATTCACGGGTTTGCCAATGCACGGGATATCCTTGAACTCGTTACTCGCCCTCTCCGCCGTAATGATTCCCTCAAAAATTTGGGATGGGACAAACTGATTAAAGATGAGTTTACTTCTTCAGAAGTGTGAAGAAATAGTACTGTTTTTCCAACGATCAACCGTTAATGAAAGTCATATCTGGCATAGTGACCATCGGTTCACACCGCAATGGCTCTACCTAAGTCGTCAAATTTACTACCTAACTAACCTGAGTTCGGGATAAGGAAGGGGCAAAACAGGTAGGGTGAAAGTGCCAACTTA
>QBMH01000302.1 GCA_003249025.1 Leptolyngbya sp.
TATACTTAGGTTTCTTTGAGTTTGTTCACAATGCCAAAAATCGAGGCAAAGCCTTGCTCAGTGCTTTGTTAGAAACTCTTCTCCCCTAACTCCCTGAATTGCCTATAGAGCCAAAGTTAAAACCTGGACTGACCGTTGGATCGTGATAGTCCATCAACACGGCGATCGCGCCCTGAGGCATCCGAGGATAAAGGTGCTGAAGCAGATATAAAACAGTTGCCCGGTGCATTTCCACATCATCACCAAATCCACAGTCAATGTGAATAAATGCGATCTGCTCCGGCAATTCTCCCGGAACGGTGACCCTAAAATCTTCGTTATGAATCACGGGTAATTTGCATCCGGCGGTTTGGAAATTGTTAATCACCTCTTGCTGAATATCGCGCCCTGTGAGGTTGAACCCAATCCGAAAGTGATCATACAGATGCAATTGGCGATCGGGCGCTAGCTGCTCGATAACACGGGCAAAGATAACCGCCGTTTTGCCATCAAAGCAACCCAGTTCTACCACGTTACCCTCAACGCCATAGGCAAGCGGTTGACTGGCAAGATGCCAAAGGTTGAGCCGCTGCTCAAGATTGGTCATATCTCGCGTCGGATCGATCGCCCTACGAACAACAAACGGAATTCCCAATCGCCGCAAAACTCCATTGATAAACCAAAGCGCCCCTTTCTTTTTAGAAGCGCCCCAATCAAACAGTTGAGCTAAAAATGCATTATTCATAGAGAATTTTTGTAGCTAAAAGTTGCTCAAGTAGCGTGTAATAGGAGCAGTCCTTGAACCGTTATCTTGCAATTTGGGGGAAGTAGACGAAGAAAAACAGATACACCGTTATATGTAGAGTCTTTTACGTGAAAATTGAAAGCATGACATAAAACTGCTGGAGGATAGCTGTGAATTTTCAGTCTGTTGTGACTGCATTAAACCAATTTTGGGGCGATCGCGGTTGTCTAATTGCTCAACCCTACGATACTGAGAAGGGCGCAGCGACAAAAAGTCCACATACATTTTTAAGGGCACTTGGACCCGAACCATGGGCAGTTGCCTACATCGAGCCATGCCGTCGGCCTGGGGATGGAAGATATGGAGAAAATCCCAACAGAGTACAACATTACTATCAGTATCAAGTTTTAATTAAACCTTCGCCCGATAACATTCAGGAGATTTATTTAGAGTCGCTGCGGGCGCTAGGAATTTTGCCAGAAGAGCATGACGTACGTTTTGTGGAAGATAACTGGGAAGATGCCGCCGTAGGAGCATGGGGGGTTGGTTGGGAAGTATGGCTAGATGGAATGGAAGTCACTCAATTTACCTATTTTCAGCAGTGTGGTGGAATTGATTGTCGTCCTGTGTCAATCGAAATTACCTACGGGCTAGAACGGCTGACAATGTACCTTCAAGAAGTTGATTCAATTTTTAATATTCGCTGGAACGACACGTTGACCTATGGAGATGTTTATCTACAAAGTGAGATAGAAAGCTCAAAATATAATTTTGAAGCATCTAATCCTGAGTTGCTTTTTATGCTGTTTTCTTTGTATGAAAAAGAGGCTGAACAGTTGATAGAGAAGAAATTAGTGCTACCCGCCTTTGATCAGATCTTGAAATGTTCCCATACATTCAATTTACTAGATGCTCGTGGTGTGATTTCTGTAACGGAACGAACCCGTTACATTGGCAAAATCCGCACTATGGCTCGTCAGGTGGCTCAAATTCATCTTCAGCAACGGGAGCAGTTAGGGTTCCCATTACTTAAAAATAGAGTAGTGCCAGCGACTTGATTTGCCTGGATTCGTTTTGGTGGCATCCTTGCATCATTTTTCTGATCTGAAAGAGATGCATTACCAGAAATGTGGGCTGTGGAAGAAAGAGGCGATCGCGGACAATCCGTGAAGGAGGGTTCATCCAAACCTTTCCTGAAATTTCCTCTTTTTGAGAAACAAAAGTGATCTTGAATAACTTATTGGCAAGACCGTTCCTGTCACACTAGCTAAGCATGTATTGAAAAGCAAACTGAAAAGCAAAGGTTTTCCCACCACGGGGCAAACGGTTCAACTCAAACCTTTTGATGCATCAAATCAATACATAGATCCTTCGAGAGACTCACTATGACACAGACCTACAGTTCAACCTTAGAATCCTCTGGCGCAAGCACCCAACCGATGCTAGAGATTAATAAGCTAAATGTTTATTACGGCGAAAGTCATATTTTGCGAAATGTGGATATGGGGGTAGCATCGGGTAAGATGGTGTGCCTGATTGGGCGTAATGGAGTAGGCAAAACCACAATGCTCAAAACCATTATGGGATTGTTAAATCCTCGTGGTGGAACCATTCTGTTTGAGGGAACGCCGATTGTTGGAAAATCTCCTGATCAGCGTGCGCGGATGGGAATTGGCTATGTGCCTCAGGGACGAGATGTCATCCCTCGGTTGACGATCGAAGAAAATTTGCTGTTGGGTATGGAGGCACTCGGCGATCGCGCCCCTAAACTCAAAAACATTCCGGACGAGATCTTTGATATCTTTCCAGTGCTAAAAACCATGCTCAACCGCATGGGCGGAGATCTCAGCGGTGGTCAACAGCAACAGTTGGCGATCGCCCGCGCTATGATGGGTCGCCCCCGTTTGCTGGTGCTAGACGAACCCACCGAAGGGATTCAGCCCTCCGTCATTTTAGAAATTGAAGCTGCTGTAAAACGGATTGTTCGCGAAACTGGAACGTCGGTATTGCTTGTGGAACAGCATTTGCACTTTGTTCGGCAAGCTGACTGGTATTACGCAATGCAAAAAGGTGGCATTGTCGCCCAAGGATCAACGAGTGAACTCAGCAATGAAGTCATTCAACGATTCTTAGCCGTATAAATAACGTATCGCCTATTAGTCATGTGTCCTCTCAGCTTAGCGATCTACAGTCAAGCAATGCTCCACCTCAAGACAGATGAAAGTTGATGAAATAGAAGTAGTTTTGAACTTCTAAATTTCTTGGAAAACCAATCAGGCAGGACAAACCTGAGTTCATCCTGCCTGGAGTATCCAATAGATTGAAAAGAGTCAAATCGCTTGAAAAGCAGCAACTACTTGATCAATCCTAAAACGGGAGCTAGTTCAGGTTCACTGATAGATGGCACCAGAAAACCCTGAGCATAAATATGAGGATTGGTTTGCGCCAGTTGAGAGTAAGACTGCTTTACATGACCATTCACTGCAACTATCTTCGCGTCGTATAAGCCAGTAGTCAGTTTGGGATAGACCCCAATGCCAATAATTAGAGCAATAAAGCAAGCCGCGATGAACACTTCACGCGGTTCTGCATCTATAAAGTCGGCATCAGCAGGTAACACGCAACTGGTTCCAAAACAAACGGCTTCCTGTTGCGCTGTACCAATCAGTTCGTTTTCACTCATGCCACAGAAAGAAGCATCACCAGAATTGTAAAACACTTGCCGCAGCATCGAAAGTAAATAGATTGGGGTGAGAATCAAGCCCACAGCGGCAAGCAAAATGGTGACTGTACGAAAGACAGAGCTATAACTTTCGCTCGTTGCCATACCAACAAACACGGCTAGTTCACTGGCAAAGCCGCTCATTCCAGGAAGCGCCAAAGATGCCATTGAGCCGATCGTAAACAAAGCGAATACCTTCGGCATCGCCTGACCTAATCCGCCCATTTCGGTCATGGTCATGGTGTGGGTGCGATCGTAGGTAAGCCCAGCCAAGAAAAACAACACTGCGGCAATCAATCCATGGGAAAGCATTTGTAGAAGTGCGCCGCTGATACCCAAGTCGGTAAAGGAGGCAATGCCTAACAAAACAAACCCCATATGAGAAATGGAGGAGTAAGCAAGACGGCGCTTCATGTTGGTTTGAGCAAAAGAGCTAAATGCTCCATAAATGATATTCACCACGCCCAAAATTGCCAAAACTGGAGCAAAGTAAACGTGAGCATCGGGCAGCAGTTCCAGGTTGAGGCGAATCAGGCCATATCCACCCATTTTTAGCAGCACACCCGCCAAAATCATTGACACCGGCGTAGACGCTTCGCCATGAGCATCGGGCAACCAGGTGTGCATCGGGAAGATTGCCAGCTTGACCCCAAAAGCAATTAATAAGCCTGCATAGAGCGCCAACTCTAGGGGCAAGGGATAATCTTTTAACCCTAGCTGTACCATGTCAAAGGTGATGGTATCGCCGGAGAATGCCATTGCCAATCCAGCAATCAAAATGAAGATGGAAGCAGCAGCGGTGTAAATCAGAAACTTGGTGGCGGCGTAGCGGCGTTTTTGTCCACCCCAAATGCAGATGAGTAAATAGACGGGTACTAGCTCAACTTCCCACATGATGAAGAGAAGCAGCACATCTTGGGCAACAAAGACCCCAATCTGGGCGGCATATAGCACCAGCATTAGGGAATAGAACAGGCGGGGACGGCGATCAACGCGCCAAGCAGCAAAAATTGAGAGCGTTGTGACTAATCCTGCCAATAATACAAGCGGCATTGATAAGCCATCCACTGAAACTGACCAGTTCAGCCCTAATTGGGGCACCCAAGCATAGGTTTCAGCGAGTTGGAAGGAAGCATCACTTGGATCGTAGTGAGTCCAAAAGGCATAACACATCAATACAAAGTCTGCGAATCCTATACCAAGCGCATACCATCGAGCGCTTTTACCTTCTTTATCAGGCAGAACTGGAATGAGGGCAGCACCGATGAGAGGAAACAGGATGATCGCGGTTAGCCAAGGAAATTGATCCGCTTGCATGGCAATGAGAATAAATGCTTATTAGTGAATAGATGTATCTTACTAAACTTTGTAAAGTTTTATGCATCGATATTTACCTAAACTCAACAGTCAATGATTTATATTTCAGATTTACCAAACGCGATGTGCAACTAAGGTTGCACAAGAAAAGTCCCGCTGGGCGATGCTAGAAGTAGAACCTATCTAGCTGGAGTGGGACTTATGTTTACTATGGACGAGTTTATCATTGCTGTTTTTTGCTGTGTAGACGACTTGCTAGAGGAGATTACTCAGGGGAAGCCGATTCGACAGAAAGGATTTGCGCCTGCCTTAGCAGACAGTGAGGTAATCACGATGGAAATTGTGGCAGAGTACCAAGGCATCGATACAGACCAAGCGATTTGGCGATATTTCCGTCGTCATTGGTTGGCGTGGTTTCCTGGATTGGGCAGTCGTTGCGCCTTTG
>QBMH01000303.1 GCA_003249025.1 Leptolyngbya sp.
AAGTCAGATCAACAATATATTTTTTGGTCATTCCACTAGGTAACGCGATCTCCTTCTATCTTATCCTCCTCACCCATCATCTAATAATTGGAAAGCCACTAGGGGCTTTGTCTGTTGTTGGGCAACCTTAGTTTTGTGAGCGTTGCTGACAGAAACAGCGTCTTTAGAAGGTGTTGAACGGTCTGGTGTCATAGGCAATGAAGCGAGCGGCTTAGTCGCTTGAACTTGCTGCTGTAAGTTAGTAATTGCCTCGGTTAATGCCGGGATTTGAACTAAATGTTGCTCAATTTGACCGACTAAATTAGCCTTTATTGCAGTCAAGGATTCCAGGTTTTCGTCGTAGCGAACCGACAGGGATTGTTGAAACTCCAGAAATTGAGCATTGTGATCAGCGAACTGAGTTGCTAGCAATTGTTCAATAGTTGCTTTGAACTCAGCGATAGCTTGATGACTACGTTGATCCTGAAGTTGCTGACCTTCGATACAAGTTGCTAGCTGATCCTCAACCTTTGCTATACGGTCTAAAAGCGGGGGTACAGATTCCGACATTTGGCTTCCAGCAGCACCCTGACTCATAGAAGTAGAGCGCGCCGGATCATATCCAGCGACGGCTGGAAAGCGTTTTTCTAGCAGATTAATGAAATCAACAAAGCGGATTTCTAGGGATGCGATACGGTTAGTCACGGCTGTCATATCTAGCATGGACATCGTTAGTCGCTCCAAAGAGTCAAGCCGACGCTCATTTCGAGAGGCATCCAACTGACTCATAGGGTGCATAGAAAGAGCCGTTGGGGCAGGGGGTGCGGTTGGGTGAGGGGCATCTGAAGCTTTGCCCTCTAAGTACTGCTCTATCAGGCTTTTCATTAAACCTGTCACAGTTTGGCTCTCACTTTTTGTCTTGGCTTTCAAAGCCTCATGGGTCGTATGCGGCACCCTGAAACTGATCTGTGGGGGCTGAGATTCATCAGGCATAGCAGGTTAGCTTGTGAGTAGATAGAGGGACAGCAAATGCTAGCAACAACAAGGAAACATTAATTAAGTCTCCGCGCAGGCAGCAATCAATATATCAATTGCTAGAAATACGGCAACCAAGCTTGTTTAGCGCAAGAGCGTTAAAATTGAGAATCTTAAGGCTTTCAGCAGAATAATTTAGCATGAGCGAACATTCAAGATATAGCATCACGTCAATTAAAATAGCAAATATTGTGAAAGATTTAGGCGACCTATAGCAGTAGCAGCCTAATTGCTAGCACTTCAACCTTTTAGAAGACCTGAAGTGTCTAACGACGGTAAAACTATTCGCTTGTGAGCATACTTTTGAGTCAAACTTGAGTCCATTTGCATACTACAGCTCCGCCAAATAAAGCCCAAGAGCTTGATTAAGCAAGCTTTTAGCCGTATTTAAGAAAGAGCATTCTGTAACCCTAACTGGTTACAGAATGCTCTTTTCCCTGAATTTGATTAGACTTTAGTCTGGGTTAAGAAGTGTTATCAAACCTAGATACAGCATGAACTTCAGCCATTTTGGGTGAAAGCCCGAAAGGGAGCGGATGAGTCCATTGTGAGTCCATCGTCATAGCTGCTCAAGGTCAATCTCAAGGTCTTGGTCTCCTGGCAGAGGGTTTTAGCCAGCAGTGGTGTCTACATCGCTCTAGCTAGCAAAAATTAACCAGTTGAGCTAGTGGACCTTTGAGCCATTTCACCCGCGATCCAGACGGCGGCAGCTAACGTATCGGGTTTGTAACTTTCATAAATGCCCAAGTGGTTGTCGGATAGATATAAGAGTAATGTCCTAAATGAAGGTGGCGGGTTGTTTATATCAGCCTGTTTAACACTTGTTATGAAGAGCGATCTAAAATTATCTGGGGTCAAAAGCTTTTTTGTTAACCTGTATGCCATATTCCGCACTAAGTGGCTCAACTCAGAAGCGTGAAGGTATTTTTCACCCGTCTTTTTAGTAAAGAAATAAGAATGCTGTGGCTTTAACACCTGTCGTAGCCCCTTAAATTTGGTTTTACTCCCATCAGTACCCTCGTAACTGTATTCGTCTAGCCACTCCTGAAGATATTGATAGAAACAACGTCCGTCTGGATATTGCAGGTTAGGAATCCTAATCAGATGTTTAGGACGTGTTTTACTCCCCAGTAACCGGAGATACCAATATTCGCCTTCCTGGTAGCAACTGCCACTAACTTCCCTGCGTGTCGCTGGCAGATCCTTGCCTGCTAACAAGTTTCGATAAGTCTGCTGTCGGTCTGGTGGTAAATAGCTCATCAGAGCAAACAGTAGAAAGCGCTGGTAGCTCTGGGCAATTGCCGATAAAGAACGCAGTGGACCGCGACTAATCGCTTCTTTGCGGGTCTGGTTCTCCAAGGGCAACCTCGGCTGGCACTCGGCTCTAAGCTGTTCAACGATCTCCAGAATCTCAGTCCATCCTGTCAACTCTGGTTTAAGTGCTTCTTCTGGTTTAAGTGCTTCTTCTTCAGGCTTCGAGTGCTTCAGTTTTTTTGCAGGCGGCTTTGATTGCCAAAACTTTCGTATGGCTCTGAGTCCAACGATTACCGGAGGCTCCTGGCGACAACCTGCGGCAATCTCTTTACGGTAGACGAAACTTGCGACCGACAAAAAGGTGCTGAATGTACTGGTGTCAAGATGGTCGATGAGAAATCGCTCTATTCCCCCCCGTTGTCTTGCTCTACGCCATTTCATATAGTCATTAGCAAGTGTAAGCGCCGCATTTTCCACCTCCTTTTCTTGCTCCTTAGAAGCGTTGGCTCGATAAGGCACAATGTGGTCAAGGCTTAGTGTCTCACTGTCAAGTTTCTTCACTCGATACAGCCAACCAAGTAGCTGCTGAATACTGGCTAATTCCCGCTCCACTGTTCTTGGGCTTACGGCTCGGAAGGTGGGTGAATCGGGTTGTAGACGAAAAGCGGCAAAGTCATCAAGTTCTTGTTGTAGCTTTGGATTCACCGTATCGCCTTTAACCGAACCCAGAGCGTACTTATACCCTGGGAAGGGTTGATTCTCTTCCTTACTTGGGCTACTTCTAGGTTTCTTGAGCGCTTGAGCTGAGCGCCTTACCTTCTTCGGTGGTTTCAAAGTTTTTGGCTCAGTCGCAAGCTCTGATCTAAACCATGCTTGCTCTTGGCACCATACCAGCAGTTGATTGAGTGCAGCGCGGTAAGTACGACGAATACGATCCGGCACCTGCTGCTCTTCAAAAAGCTGGTGTTGTACGAGCAAGGCTGATGGCAGTTGTTCCGGTTTAATGCGCTGCATCAACTCAAACGCCTGTTCAATCTCCCATTCAGTTAGCTTGTTACCCTGTGGAGGTGTTAAGCCCCATTGCGGCAGCGTGTACCGCATGATTGCCGTTTTCGCCTGCGCCAACTTGGTATAAGCCCGTTCTTTAGGCAAGGTGACATTGATATAAGAAACATAAAGACCCCAGATGTCAAAAAGGGACTCTGGTTTGTTTTCTGAGGGCACCATCAGTCAGCACCTGTGTATAACTCACCATTGTTTGTCAGCTCAAATCCTGATCCGAGAAAGGAGTTGCAAAAAAAAAAGATTGAGGGTACATTTATGGCAGAATTAGTTCAAAATCATCTAAAATCATTCCAAATATCAGGAACAGTTTAACCGCTCCTGAACAGGAATTCTATTGCCGCAATTTTGCAGGAGTTACTTATGGCGAATTTAGAGACTACTAATTTTATGGGAGCCTAGAAATTCGTAGCTGCAAAAAACTTAATGTCCACCACAACTAGGAGAAGTAAATGAGCGTCGAAAAACGCGGGTCTCACCTGTATCTAAGGTTGCCTCGCAGCGTGTCTAACGAATACTACAGCGTCACCCAGAAGAAGGTGTCTACGGGCTTAAAAGATACTCCTGAAAACTGTAAGAACCTGGAGCAAACTTGGGTCCTTATGCAGGCCGACATCAAGCATAAAGTTTTTGACCCAACGTTGGCACGCTATAGTCTGCCAATTCAGTCTTTAGGTCAAGCACCTATCCCTGCGCTATCGCAACCACTTTCGCTCCTTCAGGTTGCCCAGGAGTATGCGAGTTTTAAGAAAAAATCGGTAGAAGCAACCACCTTTCGACAATATTATGAGGATAGTTTTGTGGAAATGCTGAAAAGAGCAAACTCTGAGACTCCCAAAGATATTTATTCCTGGATCACGGAGAATTTCTGCCCTGACACTGCGATCCGCTTTTTTTCGCGGCTGGAAAAATGTATTACTTGGGCTATTAGGAGAGATCTGAGTCCTTATGGAGAGAAAAATCCTTTCGATGGTATGCATGAGGATGCCAGAGAGATTTTGCCAAAAGAGCGTCTACCTAAAAAAGGGTTGATTTTGCCAGATGACTTTGATCTGGAAGCGTTAGAGGATACTCGAGCCTTCACTACTGAGGAGCGAGACATCATCATTGCAGCCTTTCAAAATTCCAGGTATAGCTACTTGGTTCCTGTGATAATTTTCCAGTTCTTGACTGGCTCCCGTCCGGGTGAAACCGCTGACCTGCGCTGGGGAGACTTTTTTTTTGATTCAGAAGCAAGAACTGGCAAGCTCCATATCCAAAGAGCCTATGCGGCCTCTATAGATGCGGTAAAATCGACAAAAACTAAAGACAAACGATGGTTTCCGGTTGTTGACCCTCGTTTAGTTAACTTACTTTTGGAGTTGAAGTCTGGATCTTTAGACCGTAACGATCTAGTTTTCAAAAACCCAGAGGGGAGTCGCATCAATATGGACACTCTGTCCCAGATATGGGGAAAAGCTGACTATAATGGACAACCGGGCATCGTCCTGCAACTTGCTAATGACCGCAAGATTCGCACCTATCTGAAATTCTACGCTTGTCGCCATACATTCATCACGGCGCAACTCAATACTCTGGGCATGAACGCAATTATAGCCATCGCTAAATGGGTGGGCAACAGCCCGGAAACGATTTACAAATACTACGCTGATCCCCGCACAGATATTTCTCCTGCATTTGTCTAAGTCAAAGCTGCTCAATTTCTTGCCCGGTTGAGCAGCTTCTTTTTTTAATACCAGCAGCCTAGTAGCTAATTGGATGTATTCAAAGGATGTTTTAAGCATCGCACCACAGCCGGATGAGTTCAGGGGGAACCTGATCGACATGCCGAAAAAGACGGTCGATCGCGGCTAATCGACGC
>QBMH01000304.1 GCA_003249025.1 Leptolyngbya sp.
TTAGCAGAGCATCAGGATGAGGCATTTATTCGACTCAAAGCGTTACTCGAACCTTTGGCATTATGCAGTTTTACACAGATGGTTGGGGAGCTTATGAAAGACATCTCGACCCAAGTCTGCACACGGTGGGTAAACGCAATACTCAGAAGATTGAACGCAAGCATTTAACCTTACGGACTCGGATTAAACGACTGGCTCGCAAAACCATTTGCTTTTCCAAGTCAGTGCTGATGCATGATGTGGTCATTGGGTTGTTTATTAATCGCTATGAGTTCGGCTTATCTATTTAGGGCAAAACAACAAGTTTATAACATTACCCGCACGCAGGCAGGTTTGCAAGCGGCAAGAGCCAGAGGGCGAACCGGGGGACGGCGACAGAAGTTAATGCCAGAGCAAATTGCCATTGGGCGATCGCTCGCCAGCGATCCCAACCGAACGGTGACTTCAATCTGTGAGCACCTAGAAATCAGTCGTCCAACTTTCTATCGCTACATCATGCCTAAAGTAGAGCCTGAGCCAGTCACCCAAACAACGTGACATCTCTGGCTCAGGGTGGAGAATAACAACAAGTTTATGCGACGGAAGCAGCAGGTAAGAGCGTCCATCCGGTTTGTTCATATCCTGATTCTACCGATTTTGCCTCTCATCCTGGAGCCTCTCCGGTTGCCGGGTTGATATGGCTGGATGAAGATTTATCCTACGTTAGGTAGTGTTTAAGCAATGCAAATATGCTTACGCTAACGAATGGTGTTATCAGGACGATCGCATGACTCAACGACCGGGCATCTTTCCCACCTTCTTTATTTCTGGCTTTGAGTGTTCGACGTTTCTCTGGAAGGATCATCAGCGACGCAATCTGATTGCCGAAACCCAGCACGATCGCCACACGCAAGAAGATTATAATCTCTTGAGATCACTAGGCATTGCAGTGGCACGAGAAGCGATTCCCTGGCCTCTGGTTGATTGCCAGGGTAACTACGACTTCTCTTGCCTTGACCCAATGCTAGAAGCATTGCAACAGACGCAGATTTCTCCCATCTGGGATTTGTGCCACTACGGCTATCCCGATGACCTTGACCCATTTTCAGATGCTTTTGTGGATCGCTTTGCTCTCTATTGTCAGGCAGCGGCGGAGTATGTCATTACCCGTTTGTCCGCGCCCCATTTCTTCACTCCCATCAACGAGATCACCTTCTTTTCCTTCTGTGGCGGCGAATGGGGCTGGGTTGCTCCTTACAAAAATACGAGAGACGATCGCTTTCAATTTCGCTTAGCCCTGTGTCGAGCGGCGATCTCAGGTGTCAAGGCGATCCGGGCAGTAGACCCAGAGGCACGCATGATCCACATCGATCCATTAGTGCAGGTAGTGGCACCGCGCGATCGTCCCGATCAGGCTGAAGCGGCACACAACGAAACCTTTGTGGACACGTTCCTGGCATGGGATATTTTGTACGGTAAAGCACATCCAGAATTGGGCGGATCTCCTGAAATTCTCGATATTGTGGGAACTAATCACTATTCTTTCGGGCAGATGGAATACCGGGAGCAGGGACCGCATCAAGCCCTTCCACCCGACGATGATCGCATTAAACCGCTGTATGAGTTGATGCGCTGGGTTTGGGAACGCTACCAGCGACCCATGATCATTGGTGAAACGAGCGGTATGGAAGCGGGACGGGATGAATGGCTGCGGGATGTCATGGACGAATCCCTCGCAGCGGTCAATGCCGGAATTGATTTGCATGGCATTTGTTTATTTCCCGCTGTGGATATGCCAGATTGGCACACGGGGGAGTGGTTGCACAACGGCATTTACGATCTGATGGAAGACGGCGCTGACCTGAAGCGAGTGCCGTGTGAACCCTATATTGCCGAACTCCGGCGCTGGCAACAGGAACTCAATCGGGTGACGGCATTGGACACTGACCCCTACAATGATCCGGTTGAACTGCAAGATGTGATTGACGCTGCCAAACGGCTGCACAAAGTCCCTGATCGTGATTGGCACTGAAACCCTCACGCGGTCCATTCCTCTGCCATGAACCCGCTCCTCCAGCCTAAATGATTGATTCTAGTGCCCATAGGCGGTTCAATAGGCGGTTGGGTCGAGCGGAGGATTTCAGGCGAAGCGTTCAATTTACAACCATGTTTGAGTTCGGAGAGACTGTTATTCGACAAAACTCAATCTGAATCAGTCTTTTTAGACTAGCTTACACTTTTTCGCCTACTATTCAGCTTACCTCGATCCTGGCAGAGCTTTTAGGACTGGTTGGCTGCAATAACAATTCGGGCACACGCTTCCGCATCGGACAATGCCTGGTGGTGTTCTAGCTGAAGACCTAGATATTCACAAACATCTGGCAATTTTGTCGGACGAAGGTTACAGGTTTTGCGGGCAAGTTGCACCGTACACACAAAGGGGTGTGACGGTCGAGGAATGCCATAAAGGTCACAACAAGCCTGTAGCACTCCCTTGTCAAAGGAAGCATTGTGGGCGGCTAAAAAGGCGGCACCGCGCAAAACTGGCTGGATGGAAGCCCACAGTTCACCGAAGGTAGGTTCGTTTGCCACATCCTGCCACCGAATGCCGTGGATGTGCGTAAACCGAAAGGTCGCACGCGGTGGACGAATCAAATAATGCACCCGTTGCACAATGAGATCGTCTTCCACTCGGATTAAGCCCAACGAGCAGGCACTATCTCTCCCGCGATCAGCAGTCTCAAAATCTAAGGCAACAAAGGTCGTCATGATGCAGTCTCCAGCACAAGCTGTCAAGCGATACGCGCCTTCATTATGGTGCTCGTGGAGCGGAGACAGGCAGCAATCCCGGTAAACTCGCACAGGCTTTCTGCGTGGACTGTACAGGCAGCAATGGATTGAGCGCTTACGGTCCTCATAGGTCTACTTCGATCGCGCTAAGGACAGCTTCATTCCTTAACGTCCACGAGGGAGTAACGAATGTCTATGCTTCATGGCTGTACCAAATTCAGAAACGGCGACCACAACCTTTGGATCTGCTGCTTAAGGTAGAACCATCATCCACATCGTTCACAACATTCTGATCATGACAGACACATTACAGAGACCCCCCAAATTCCCGCGTCCACTTCCCACTGTGGTACTGACTGGACTAATTCTGCTGATCAGTGTCGGGGTCTCAAAGCAAGCCGGACTCACTGCCTCACTGCCTCAAAATGCTGTGCCTTCATCAAAGTTATTGGTGGCGCAAACGGACTCCTTGCCGCAATCGGTTGCACAAAAAGTACGCCAATCAGTATCGCCGCAGCTTAGTGTGCCCTTGCGGGATATAAAAATTGTCAGTTTTACGCGACAAACCTGGTCAGATGGCTGGTTGGGGCTGGGAGGTGCCGCTGAAAGTTGTTTGCAAGCGATGGTCGAAGGTTGGCGGGTTGAAGTCACCAACGGACAGCAAAATTGGGTTTATCGCACAAGCGAAACTGCCAATGCAATCCGCTTAGAACCGCAGCCCCTTGTCGTCGCTTTACCGACCAATGTCAGTCAGCGTTTGCTGCAAACAGTTGCCAGACAAGTGCGCCTGCCAGTCAGCCGCTTACGTGTGGCAGCAGTTAAAGCGGCGACTTGGGATGGTTGTCTTGGCATCTTTAAGCCGGGGCAAGCTTGTAACAAAATGGCGCTACCTGGGTGGCAAGTGATTGTAACGGGCGGCGATCGCAGTTGGGTCTATCACCTGGATGAAGCGGCAAACCGCATTGCTCAAAACGCCACAGCAAGCGGTAGTGGTGACGAATTAGTGCCTTCCTTTATGCCAGAAGAGAACAAATCTATGCTTGAGGCTAACGTTGTTTTTCAGTCGATCGTGAGCGGCGATCTTACAGGCAGAGTCACACAAGTCACATTAACCAACGATGGCGTGATAACACGATTTATTAGCGCTCCCAATATCCGCTCACGTCCTGTTGTGGTGAAGTGGCTCTCTCAGCAACAATTGAAGCAGTTTCAGCAGGTGCTTGAAGCAAGACGCTTCCGCAATTTGAACGACCTCAGGTATCTCAGTAGTGCTGCGTTTGCAGACTATCCCACCACTATGCTGCAAGCAACAGGGAGCACGGTTCAATATATTGATTTGGAAACGAAAAACCTTCCTCTAGCATTGCAGCAAATGATTCAAGCCTGGAAGAAATTGTCATTGCTCTAGAGGGTGTGAGGTGCTCTGAAAAAGAACGGCTTTCTGAGACAGCTTCAGCCATGGGCTAAAAAGCTGAAGCAGTGCTGCATTCCGCTTTTAGCTTTAGTTCTAAAGGTGTATACACCCTCTACATCTGGGAGGACAAGCATGGCAATCAACAGCGAAATTGAGCGGACAACCCATACCTTCAACTCGTGGATTCAACTTGTGGATTGGCTGCACCGAGGTTTCACCCGGCTACGCTCACTGTTACGCTAGAGATAGGATGGAGCATGGGTATCATCGTGTGCAGTGGGGTGTGGGTCAGCCCCGCAGTCGCACGATGGCAGACTATTGGAAGCAGCCAGCTTGATGGAACCTTCCTAACCATGGAGCAACAAAGCCTGCTCCTAGCGGAAGCGGAAAAGCAATCTAATCAACGGCTCGCTCAAGCTATCGGTGCTGATGACACCACTAATGAGGACGTTACTGCGCCCACAATTAACACTTTTTTCTGGGCAGAGATTGAAGAGCGCTTTGGTGGTCGAGGTCGCCGCAACCAGTGGTAATATCTACACGAATCTGGATGCCTTAGCCTTTGCTTTCTTGTTCACTCGGCTGTAACAATCACCCTTCAAGGCGTGAACTTTTTCCCTGTAGACGCTTAGTTTGCTTTTGTCATGCGGTGCTCTTATCGCCAAGCTTCAGTGGTCATCAGGTTTGAAAGTGTCACTAAGAGCCTATCCGGAAAATGTTAGGAGCTTACGACCGACAATCAAACAAGCGGCAATCTGAACAAATCCTAAGTAAGAGTGAGATAACTTAGCCCAGCGAATCAACACTCCTCGAAAGCGATTAAACCAGGAATGCGCCACTTCGACGACCCAACGGCGGGGCGGATGGCGGTTGGGGTCAGTTGGAGCTGGCAGGGGTGCATCTTTGTCAGGGATATGAGGAATATATCCTCGTGCCTCTGCCGCTTGCCGAC
>QBMH01000305.1 GCA_003249025.1 Leptolyngbya sp.
GGACTCTCGCGATCCTGCCTGGGTTAAGTTACTCCAACGAATGCGACGACTCATTGAAACGGTCATTGGTCAATTAGTAGAGCGCTTCAGGGTTGAAAAGGTCTGGGCACGAGACCGGTGGCACTTAACCAGTCGCCTCAACCGCAAGCTGTTGGCTCATACCCTCTGTCGTTGGCTCAACCGTCATAGCGATGAACCGTTGCAGTTCGACCAGCTTGTGACACAGTAGTTTTAGTCGCACATCGCGTATTTAGAGTTTTAACGCCGCAAGTAAGGCTGTCGCAGATTTCTCAGGAGCGCAGAAGGTCTATGAAGGGTTTGGATTCCACTCAGGTTGAGCAGTTAAAAGAAATTGCTGAGTATTTGTATCAGCAACGTCAACATCAAGGGATTTCCCTGGAAAAGATTGCTAAACAAACCTACATCCCTCAACGTATTTTGCAGGCGCTAGAATCAGCCCAGCTAGACATACTGCCAGAACCGGTTTATATCAAAGGGTTCATTCGTCGATACGCAGATGCCTTGGAGTTAGATGGCACGATAATTTCTGATGCATTTGATGTTGAACCTGCTTCGTTGACTCATACTGCGCCTGAGATACAGCCTGAGCTTGCTGTGTCGGCTCCCCGCCCTGCACCATTACGAGCAGCGCCCCAACCTGAACAACGAGCCGAGCGACCCATTGATCGCAGCCCCCGCCCAGAGCGATCTCCCCAACCCGGCTTATCCTTCTTACTCTGGATAGGAGCAGGCATTGCCGCCCTTGCTTTGGGTGCATTTGCCTTCAGCTTGTTAAACCAGCCTCAAAAAAGCGTTGTAACTAGTCCAAACACAACCAACGCTCCCACGGCATCATCAGGCTCATCTTCGCCTGAAAAGGCTTCATCGTCTGCTCCTAATACATCCGCCGTACAGCCTTCTCCCACGGCATCTAACTTCAAAGCAGCAACCCTGACCGCAGGATCGGCCATACAAGTTGATCTGAATTTAACCGATCGCTCTTGGCTAGAAGTTTCCGTCGATGGCAAAGTTGCCTATGAAGGCTCTTTAGACAAAGGTACACAGCGAACTTGGAAAGCAAAGAAAAGTATTTTAATCGTGGCGGGTAACGCAGGTGCGGTGGTTGCTTCGTTTAACCAGGGTGAAGCAAAAACGCTTGGCAAAGCTGGAGATGTAGTGACAGTAGCGTTTCCCACTCCAGAAAAACCAACCTCACCTTAGTGCAGAGTGCAGAGTGCAGGTGTGGAGTTCTAAAGTCCGAAACCTGATTCCCGAAACCTGATTCCCGAAACCTGATTCCCGAAATCTGATTCCCGTCACTGCTATTGACGATCGCCCAATCTTCGTCTAGCGTAGACCACGACTATTTTTGAGTCGATCGCTGACCTCAAGATAAAGTGTGACAATGCTTCAAATTTTCACAAAAACCGACTACATTCTGCGCGAAACCTGGTTGGGTCTGCGGCGCGGCGGCTGGATGAACTGGGCGGCAATCAGCACCATTGCGGTACTGCTGTTTTTGTTTGGCATTAGTTTGCAAGCATCTTGGCAATTTGAAGGCTTGCTCAATCAATTTGGCAATCAGCTAGAAGTGTCTGCCTACTTAGATACAGGCGTACAGGCTGTTGATTTGAAGCCGACCATCGCAGCGATGCCCGAAGTGGCGGCGGTGGAAGCTGTTTCCAAAGAAGCAGCTTGGACAGCATTAATCAAGGAATTGGGCATCTCAGAGATCAATGGCGCAACGAAACAACTAGAAGGAAATCCCTTGGTTGACGAACTTAAGGTGAAAGCGAAATCTTCCGCTGGCGTTCCGGTTTTAGCCGCAAAGCTCTCGAAAATGGCGGGAGTGGATGAAGTGATATTTGTAGACGAAGCCGTGAAGCGAGTGGCTCAGCTTAATCAAGGGCTGAATTGGATTAGTGGAGTCGTAATTACTCTGTTAACTCTGACCGCGATCGCCGTGATCACCACCACCATTCGCCTGATTGTCATGGCACGGCGGCGCGAAATTGAGGTGATGCAACTGGTGGGTGCCACCACAAGCTGGATCTATCTGCCGTTTATTTTGCAAGGTATTACTTTTGGGATAGTCGGAGCCGCGATCGCTTGGAGTCTGCTGACTGCTTTGCAACAATTTCTCAACCCTCTCTTGGCTCAACAGCCAGAGTTCGTCCAATTCCTAACCAGTGGCTTGCAGATCAGCCCCTTCCAAAGAATATTCCTTGCCCTAATTCTGTTAGTTTTAGGCAGCGCTGTTGGGATGATGGGCAGCCTGTTTGCCGTTCGCAAAATTGCCATGAGATAAGTATGAAATCCCAATGGGACTGTTTACTGCAAAATTTGGGAGAGTGGCAGGGTTCATTCACACGCTTTTCGGCTGAGGGCAATGAACTGGAGGATACGCCAACGGTGGTTTCCTTAGAAGGACTGCATGGCAACCAAACCATCCGCCAAATTATTCGTCGCCTCGCTCCAGAACCCACTGAAAAGATTTTGGAATACAGCACATTGGGACGCGGCATTCTCTTTTTTGAAGAGGGGGCTTTTTCTCAGGGATCACTCCAGTTTGCCCCCTTCTCAGAATTCGGGGCAGAGCTAGGCTTGATTCACGGCGATCGCCGCTTGCGACTCGTGCAGTTGTTCAACCAAAATAGTCAGTGCGATCGCGTCACCTTGATTCGAGAGCATCGCGCTGGAACAACAGCCTCAGAACGTCCCCCATTAACCGTAAAAGATCTAATTGGCACTTGGCAAGGAGAAGCCACGACGCTCTATCCCGATTGGCGAGAACCCACCACTTGTTCTAGCAGGCTACACATTCGGCAAGAGGGCGATCGCCTACTCCAAGAGTTATCATTTGGGTCGGGCGCACCCAGCCGAGCGATCGCCTCAATTGCTGAAATTGATGAAAATCGGTTGATATTTGCACAAGGTGTTCAGCCCATTCAGGTGCTATTGCTGCCAGATGGCGCATCGTCGAACTGCCCCGTACAGATTAAACTAGGGCAGGCTTTTTTCTTAGAAATTGGCTGGATGGTTCAGCCCAACTTGCGCCAGCGGATGATTCGCAGCTATAGCGACAAGGGCGAATGGCTAAGTTTAACCTTGGTGACCGAACAAAAAGTTTCTGCGGCATAGGGAACTTAAAGCGCTTGGGCATACTCAAAAGAAAGAGACGTTTGCGGCAGGTAAAAAAATGACCCCACAAAAATATGGTTTGTTAGCCACAGCGATCGCCGTCGGTTTACTAACGGCTTACATCAACCCATCCCTTCCAGCCAATGGAGTTTTAGCGGGAATTAAATCTATCCCTAACGCAATCGCTCAAAAACCAGACCTGCCATTTCCGCTGGATGGAAAGCCTGTGTATGTGCGCCAGGGCGATCGCTGGCAAGAAGCTTTATTAGTGGGTTACGCCTGGAATAGCCAATCGGGTGTGCGCTATGACGTGAAATACACCCAAAGTGGCAGCACCGAAAAAGGGGTTGGGGTTGACCGAATTAAGTCCTTAAACAGCGCTCAAAAACAAGGGATTGCTACGACTGTGTATGACGTATCTAGTCAGGCAGGGATTCAGCAGATGCTTAATGCTCACAATGACTGGCGTAAACGGACTGGGGTTTCTGCCGTAACTTGGTCGCCTCAACTAGCAACTGTTGCTCAGCAATGGGCAACCAAACTCTTGAAAGAAAACCGCTTTGAGCATCGGAAAAACTCCCGCTATGGAGAGAACCTGGCATCCGCCTCTGGGCAACAGTTGAGTCCAGGACGAGTAGTGAAAATGTGGGGAGATGAAGTAAGCGATTATAACTATGCATCAAATACTTGCAAACCCGGAAAAATGTGTGGGCACTATACGCAAATCGTCTGGCGCAGCACTAAACAAGTGGGATGTGGCATGGCACGCGGCAACGGTCGGGAAGTATGGGTTTGCAATTACGATCCACCAGGGAATTTTAGAGGGCAAAAACCGTATTAGGGTCTCTTCTAAAAACTCTAAATTTAGGTAGTGCTGAGTACAAACAGCATTTACGCGGGTTGCCCCATAAAAATCACCCTAGTAATCAATTCAAACTCGCTCAAGCAAGTCAAACCGATGAGTAGAGAAACTAAAAAGCTACAGACTTCTATGGTCTGTAGCTAGAATTTGATGAATTTAATCGGCTGTATCAGCAAATGGCTTGACTATTTAATTAGTCTTTTCCTTCAGCCTTCTCTAACCCGGTTTTAATTCTTTCTTCAATTGAAACGGCTTTGCGCGAGTTGGAAGGGCGGCTCATTTTGTTCATGTCTGCACTGCCTTGAATCTCGTTAATCCCTTCATTTGCCGTTTTTTGAACCTGTTCCATTGAAGGCACACCGTTTTGGATGATATCTTCTGACTTATCGATAATATCGGTCAACGGAGCTTCACCCTTTGTAAGGCTGGTAGGTGCAGTTTTACCACCTGCTAGGGCTGGAAAGGCAGTTGAAAAAACCAGGATTGCACAGGTAAACGCGACTAATATAGTGCGGATTGCTTGCTTTAAAGAAATACGGATAGAGTTCATGATATTTCCTCCGATGGATATATGTGAAATTTTTACAGAAAACCAAATCAATTCAGAAGTAAAAATACACTAACCAGGTATCTCCCTAGATACAGATCAAATGACTTCCTAGCTCTGAGTCCCTTTCTCATCATTACCAGTTTTTGGAATGGATAAAGGAAAGAAATGATTTCTCTTTTATTGTTTACATTCTCTTTTTTACTTGAAATCGGCTAGTTAGTTCATCAGTCTAGAGACTGAAGATCACTTTGCTGAATAGAGGTTTTGTCTTCCTATTGGTTGATACGTCGCGATCGCCCACCGAAAAATCGACATAAAAAAGCAGCAGAATAGTTTCTGACGCATCACAAACTGGCTAAGGGTTGGCAGCGAAACAACCGCACCCTCAGCCTAAGCTACCTGGTTCTAGATCTTCTTCTGCAGCAAGCCCTAACGCCTGTCTAAACTCTGGATCATAATTCGCTTGTTGCCATCCCGCTGCCCGTTTCACTTGCGCTGGCATTAGCCCACGACACTTAACAAGACTCGCCCCATCCAG